>JBAUJK010000233.1:0-5742 GCA_049683695.1 Burkholderiaceae bacterium | reverse complement strand
GGCGACCGCTGCCGGTACCGGGCTGGCGACCATCTTTTCCAGCCCGGCCATCACCGCCAGGTTGGCGGCTTCCATCGCCGCCAGCGCCGCCAGCGCGGCCGTGTAGTCGCCGGCGTAGTAGCGCTCGACCGCACGCCGCGCTTCCTGGTGCAGCGCCCGATGCGGCGCTTCCAGCTTGCGGTACAGCAGCTGTCCGGAATACTTGGTCTTGCCTTCGCCGGCGTAGTACCACTGGCCGACGCCGCATTCGGTGTCGTCCGGCAAGTCCTCCGGCGCGATTCGCGACGTGCCCATGAAGACCTTGTACACCTCCAGCTTCATGGTCAGTTCGTCGATGTTCGCCAGTTCCAGGTTGCCCAGCAGCGCCGACGATTCGATCGCCGCTTCCATCTGCTGCGACAGGTCGAGCAGGCGCTGCATGCCGTGCATCGCCGCGCGGCTGTCGGCGCTGAAGCGGTCGGCGTCGCGCGCGCCGTCCTGCATCAGCACTGCGGTGGTGCTGGCTTCGCTACGGATGTCGCCGATCAGCGCGGCGATGTCGCCGGTGGCGCTGGCGGTACGCTGCGCCAGCTTGCGCACTTCGTCGGCCACTACCGCGAAGCCCTTGCCATGGCTGCCGGCGCGCGCCGCCTCGATCGCCGCATTCAGCGCCAGCAGGTTGGTCTGGTCGGCGATCTGCCGGATCGAGGCGATGATGCCGCCGACCTCGCCGACGCGCTGGTTCAGCCGTTCGACGCGGGCGGCGGCGTCACCGATGTAGCCGAACATCGCGTGCAGCTTGCCGGAAATGTCCTGCAGCGCACTGCGGTGCGAAGCCGATTCGGTCGACGCCTGCAGCACCGATTGCTTGCCGTCGTTCAGCGTCGCCGCCACGCCCTCGAACGCGCGGCGGGTTCCCTGCAGCGATTCACCGAAGCTGGACAGGCTGGCGAATACGCCTTGCGCGACGCTTTCCCGCTCCTGCGCCGTCTCCAGCTGGGCGCGCGCTGCTTCCAGCTCGGCGGCAAGACGCCGGTTTTCTTCCCGCGTTGCCGCCAGCAAGCGTTTTCCCCTGCGATAGAACATATTCCGGCTCCCTGCCCGCGACGTGATGGATCGGTAGCGTGATTCGACGGATTCAGTCGGTGGCGAACACCAATTCCGGATCGTCCGCATGATCGATCAGGATCGCCCTCACGCGCTGCTGCCACAGGCGGCCGAATTCGGCCGTCTCGGCAGCATCGGCTGCGCCGGCCAGGGTCTTTTGCAGCAGCGGCATCGCGCGCGCATCGAGCGGCACCTTGCCCATGTCCATCCCGAGCTCGACCGCGGTGCCGTTGTCCAGCCGCGTGAAGCGCACCTCGCCGTCGAAACCGACGCCGGCATGCAGCAGGCCGCGCCGGCTGTGGAGCCCGCCGATACCCTTGAAGCCGCCAGGCCCGGCGGCGCCGGTAATCAGCGTGGCGACGCTGGCGATGACGCCGATCACGCCCTGCTCCGCCGGCGCCGAAAATTCGACCCGCACGCCGCCGCGCTGCGGCAGCTGGTCCGGATACAGCAGCTGCAGCGCGCGCCGCGTCAGCAGCCAGGCGCCGGCCACGGTCGGGCAGGAATGCCCGGCCATCCGCACCGCATCGACATAGCGGTAAGTGATGAGGCCGTCCTCGGCAGCGCCGAGCAGCTGCGCCAGTTCGTCGCGCACGGTGATGGTCGGCGCCTGGTCGAAGAAGGTCGGATATTTCATGGTCGTCGGCCCGGAAGTAGCGTTGATCGGATGGCGCCATCGTAGGCGCGGCGCGCGCGGCACGAAATGACGATTGTCATGGCGGCGCGCCAGCGGCGTCCCTATGCTCGGCTCCGTCGAGTATCAACAGGGAACATCGCCATGACCTTCGTAGTGACCGAAAGCTGTGTCAAATGCAAATTCACCGACTGCGTCGAAGTCTGTCCGGTCGATGCCTTTCGTGAAGGGCCGAATTTCCTGGTGATCTCCGCCGACGACTGCATCGACTGCGCGCTATGCGTGGCCGAATGCCCGGTCAACGCCATCTTTGCCGACGAGGACGTGCCGGCCGACCAGCAGCATTTCATTGCCTTGAACACCGAGCTGGCGGCGCAATGGGAACCGATCGTGCGCAAGAAGCCGGCCTTGCCGGATGCGGAGGAATGGGCCGAGGTGAAGGATAAGCTGCATCTGCTGCAGCGCTGAGCCGGCGCCGGCGGGTGCCTGCTTTGGCCGATGGGATCAGCCGGCGTCCGCCATCCGCTGCAGCATATCGACGCGCGCGATCTCGATGCCGCTGCGCGCGCCCTTGATCCAGCCGGCCTTCTGCCAGCGGCTGATGATGCGGATCACGGTTTCGACGCGGGCGCCGACCAGGCGGCCGATCTGCTCGCGCGTCAGCGCCAGGTGGATGTGCAGGCAACCGCCGGCGTCGGTCGAGCCGAAGCGGTGACCGAGGAACAGGAACAACACCGCCAAGCGCTTCGGTACCGCGCCGGCACCGAGAATCTCGATCGACGAGCGCAGCGCCGCGTTGTGCTGCAGCAGCGCGCGATTGACCGCCAGCGTGAACGACAGATGGCGCTGCATCAGCTGGACCAGCGCCGTCGCCCGCACGCGCACGACGTCGACCCGATCGCCCAGGGCTACCGCGTCGGCCGGATAGGCGGAGCCGGCCAGTGCCGCCGGCAGCCCGACGCTCTGGCCGGTGCCGAACAGGCCCAGCACCACGCCGTCGCCGGAACGCCGGGTGCGTTCGATCTCGACGATGCCGCGCTCGATCAGCGTGATGTGACGTGCCTGGTCGCCGGCGTACCACAGATGCTCGCCGCCGCGGTGATGCTGGCAGGTGATGTCCGCTGCCAGTTGCGCCAGCAGCGGCGCCGGGACGCTGGCAAATAGTGCGAAACGCGCCAGCGGGCTGCTCTCGGCCGGATGCTGAGCTTCGAACGGCGGCGGCGCAAGCGGCGGCGGAGCAGGATGCGACAGAGCCAGTTGCATGGCGTGGACCCGGCGTTACAGCAAGCCCAGTTCGAGCCGGGTTTCCTCGCTCAGCATGTCGACGCTCCAGGCCGGCTCCCAGACCAGTTCGACCCGCACGCTGGAGACGCCCGGCACTTCCGACAGCCGGTCCTCGACCGTGGCCGGGAAGGTGCCGGCCACCGGGCAGGCCGGCGCGGTCAGCGTCATTTCGATGTCGACCTCGCCATGCGGCCCGATGTCGAGCTGATAGATCAGCCCGAGGTCGTAGATATTGACCGGGATTTCGGGATCGTAGATGGTGCGCAGCGCCGCCACCAGGTTCTCCCGCAACTGATCCTCGTCCACCTGGATCGGTGCCGGATCGGGCTGTTCGGAAACATTCATGTCCTACTCCGTCGATATCGGTTGCTGTTGATCTTTAAGCGCCGCCTGCAGCGTGTGCCAGGCCAGCGTCGCGCACTTGACGCGGGTGGGGAATTCGCGCACGCCGGCCAGCACTTCCAGCTTGCCGAGGTCCTCGTGCGGACCGTTATCGGCGCCGGTGACCATCTGGTGGAACTCATGAAACAGGTGTTCGACCTCTTCCACTTTCTTGCCTTTCAGCGCCTCGGTCATCAGCGACGCCGACGCGGTCGAAATCGCGCAGCCGCTGCCGGAGAAGCTGGCGTCGCGGATCACGCCATCCTCCACCTGCAGGTAGACCTTGACCTCGTCGCCGCACAGCGGGTTGTGGCCTTCGGCGTGGTGGTTC
Source organism: Burkholderiaceae bacterium (assembly GCA_049683695.1). GTDB lineage: Bacteria > Pseudomonadota > Gammaproteobacteria > Burkholderiales > Burkholderiaceae_D > DATJCV01. The sequence continues at coordinate 2,026 of JBAUJK010000233.1, read as the reverse complement.
GCGCATTCCATCGCGTGGCAATTGCGCGGTTTGCGGTAGTGATCGAAGATCACTTCCTGGTACAGCTCTCGCAGGTCACTCATGGCCGAAACATCTCCGAAACCTTGTTCAGGCCAGCCACCAGCGCGTCGATCTCGGCGCGCGTGTTGTACAGCGCGAATGACGCGCGCGCGGTACCGGCCAGCCCGAAGCGCTTCATCACCGGCATCGCGCAATGGTGGCCGGCGCGGATCGCGATGCCGTCGTGGTCGAGGATGGTGCCGATATCGTGCGGATGCACGCCGGCCATCGTGAACGACAGGATGCTGGCCTTGTCGGCGGCGGTGCCGACGATGCGCAGGCCCGGCACCGCGGCAACCAGCGGCGTCGCATAGTCGAGCAGCGCCTGCTCGTGTGCGGCGATCGCATCCAGGCCGAGCGCCGACACATAGTCGAGCGCGGCGCCGAGCGCGATGGCGCCGGCGATGTTGGGGGTGCCGGCCTCGAACTTGTACGGCAGTTCGTTGTACTCGGTCTTTTCGAACGAGACCGAGCGGATCATGTCGCCGCCGCCCTGGTACGGCGGCATCGCATCCAGCAGCGCCTCCTTGCCGTACAGCACGCCGATACCGGTCGGCCCGTAGATCTTGTGTCCGGAAAACGCATAGAAGTCGCAGTCGAGCGCGCGCACGTCGACCTTCAGGTGCGCGATCGCCTGCGCCCCGTCGAGCAGTACCGGGGCGCCGGCCGCGTGCGCCATCGCGATCACCCGTTCGACCGGAGCGATGCTGCCGAGCGCGTTCGACAGATGCGTGACCGCGACCAGCCGCGTGCGGGCGCCGAGCAGGCTGGCGTAGGCGTCCAGATCCAGCTCGCCGGCATCGCTGATCGGGATCACCTTCAGCACCGCGCCGGTCTGCGCGCATACCATCTGCCACGGCACGATGTTGGAATGGTGCTCCATCGCGCTGACGACGATTTCGTCGCCCGGCTGCAGGCGCGGCCGCGCATGGCTTTGCGCCACCAGGTTGATTGCTTCGGTGGTGCCGCGCACGAACACGATCTCGCGCTCGCTGGCGGCATTCAGGAAGCCGCGCACGGTGGCGCGCGCCGCCTCGTAGTCGTCGGTCGCGCGCTGGCTCAGGTGATGTACGCCACGATGGACGTTGGCGTTGGTGTGGCGATAATAGTTTGCTTCGGCGTCGATCACCGCCTGCGGTTTCTGCGTGGTGGCGCCATTGTCCAGGTAGACCAGCCGCTTGCCGCGCACGGTTTCACGCAGCAGCGGGAAATCGCGCCGCCAGTCGTCGACTACGGCCGGATGCAGCAGCCGTTCGGCTTCCATCCTCATGCCGGCTCTCCGAGGTGCTCGGCCTGCGGCAGCCGCGCCAACAGGATTCGTTCCAGCCGCTGCCGCAGCGACGGCACGCCGATGCGCTCGATCACGTCGTGCGCGAACGCGTGCACCAGCAGCGCCTGCGCGACCGCGTCGTCGATGCCGCGCGAGCGCAGATAGAAGCGCTGCTGCTCGTCGATCTGGCCGACCGTGGCGCCGTGCGTGCATTGCACATCGTCGGCATAGATTTCCAGCTGCGGCTTGGTGTCGATCTCGGCGTCGCGCGACAGCAGCAGGTTATGGTTGGTCTGCTGCGCATTGGTCTTTTGCGCGCCCGGGTGCACGACCACCTTGCCGTTGAAGACCGCGCGCGCCGCGCCGTCCAGCACGCCGCGATAGTATTCGCGGCTGGTGCCGCTCGGCGCCGCATGGTCGACCCGGGTATGGTGGTCGACGTGCTGGCCGTCGCCGGCCAGGTACAGGCCGTTCAGGTTGGCCTCGCAGCCTTCCGCCTCGAAGGTGGTGGCGATGTCGTTGCGCGCCAGCAGTGCGCCGAGCGAAATCGAATGCGAATCGAAGCGGCTGCCCTGCCGCTGGCTGGCGTGGATGCCAGCCACGTGAAACGCCTGCAGCGATTCCTGCTGCAGCTTGTAGTGGCCGATGGCGGCGTTTTCGGCGATCGCAACCTGGGTCACTGCGTTGGTCAGGTAG
>JBAUJK010000232.1:0-13252 GCA_049683695.1 Burkholderiaceae bacterium | reverse complement strand
GCGCCAGGCTGATGCCACCGCTGGCGGACGGCGTATCCTGCGCGGGGGCGGCCGCGCCGGCGCCGAGGCCGATGGCCGCCAGCAGGCCGCCGCCGCCCTTCGACAGCCTGGCCTGCGACTCCATCGGCGCGTAGCACAGGCCCTGGTCGGCGCAGCCCTGCGAGCCGGCCACCAGCGTGAAGGCGCCGTCGGCCTCGACCGGGATCGTGATGGTGACGCTGCCGCGGTAGGTTTCGACTTCCTTCTGGAAAGTCTGGTCGAACTTGATCTTGCCGGCCGGCATCTGCGGCTGCCCGAGGCGGGCGCCGTCGGCGCGGAACTGGAAGCGCTCGCGGTACATGTAGTAGCCGTCGGCGATCGCATAGGTGACCGCCACGGTCTTGGCATCGACCATCTTGGCGGAAAAGCGGAACGCCGCCTCCGGGTCCAGGTAATCGTCGGCCGCGTGCGCCGGCGGTGGCAGCCATGCCAGGACCGCCAGCAAGGACAGCAGCAGCGCCAGCAGCGGGGCCGAACGGGTCAGGTGCATTTGCTTCATCTCAAATCTTTACGTCTTTTGCGCATTCCTGCGCAATCCAGTCCAGGTAGGCGGGCAGGCCGGCAACGATCGGCAGCGCGATGATTTCCGGCACCGCGTACGGGTGGGCGGCACGCAGCGCCGTTTCCAGTTCGTCGTAGCGGCCGGCGCCGGTCTTGATCAGCAGCGTGGTTTCTTCCGCCTGCTCCAGCGCACCCTGCCAGCGATAGACGGACTTTACCGCGGGCAGGATATTCACGCACGCCGCCAGTCCCTGCTGCACCAGGCTGCGCGCCAGCGCCTCGGCGCCGGCGGCATCCGGCATGTTGGTCAATATCAGCAGCGCCTGCGTCATCGCGCCTCCTCGGTCGTGGTTTTCAGGTCAGCAAGCGGCGCCGCGTCAGCACCGCCGCCAGGTAAAAGCCGCCCAGGCAATACACCGCCAGCGTCGCCAGCTGCAGCGCCGGCGCCGCCGGCCAGCTGCCCAGCAGCAGCGGCCGCACCAGCTGCACCGCCGCATGCAGCGGCAGCGCCTGCGCCAGCAGCTGCAGCCAGTCGGGCAGCTGCGCGGTCGGGTAATAGACGCCGGACAGGAAGATCATCGGCGTCAGCACCAGCGTGAAATAGTAAGTGAAAAAATCGTAGTTCTGCGCCAATGCGTTGACCACCAGCCCGAGCGACGCGAAGGTCATGCCGATCAGGAACAGCAACGGCAGCACCAGCAGCGTCTGCGGATGCAGGCCGATCCCGAGCAGGAAGATCACGCCGAGGATGGCGATGCCTGAAAACACCGCCTTGGTCGCCGCCCACAGCATTTCCGCCAGCAGCACGTCGTCCAGCGCCAGCGGCGCGTTCAGCAGCGCATCCCAGCTGCGCTGCACGTGCATGCGCGAAAACGCCGAATACAGCGCCTCGAACGACGCCGCCATCATCACCGACATACAGATCGAGCCGGACGCCAGGTATTCAATGTACGGAATGCCGTCGATGTCGCGCAGCAGGCTGCCGAGGCCGTAGCCGAACGCGATCAGCGTGATCAGCGGGTCGGCGATGTTGCCCAGCACGCTGGCCGCCGCCAGCTTTTTCCAGACCAGGAAATTGCGCTGCCAGATCGGCCAGAAGCGGCGCGACAGCGTCGGCAGGGCGTAGGTTTCGGCGCTCATGTCGGGTTCCCGGGTCAATCGCGGATTTCGCGCCCGGTCAGTTTCAGGAACAGGTCTTCCAGGTTGGCCGGCCGGTGGATATAGCGCACGCCGCGCGCCGCCTGCAGGCTGGCCAACAGCGGTGCCGCATCGTCGGTATAGCAGAACACGGTTTCGCCGCTGCGCTCGATGCGCGCCGCCTGCGCGCGACCGCCGGCGGCCCAGGCGGCGGCGCCGTCGCCATAGACTTCGACCACCTCGGCCTCGATATGTTGCTCGATCAGCGCGCGCGGCGCACCCTCGGCGATCAGGCGGCCATGGTCCAGCACCGCCAACCGGTCGCACAAGCGTTCCGCCTCGTCCATGAAATGGGTGGTCAAAAAAATCGTCTTGCCGGCTGCCAGCAGTGTCTTCAAGCGCTCCCAGATCATGTGCCGTGCCTGCGGATCGAGGCCGGTGGTCGGCTCGTCCATGAAGATCAGGTCGGGATCGTTGACCAGCGCGCGCGCCAGCGTCAGCCGTCGCTTCATGCCACCCGACAGTTCGCCGATGCGGGCATCGCGCTTGGCGGTCAGGCTGGAAAATTCCAGCAGGCGCGGGATGCGTTCAAGGATCAGCGCGTCGGCCAGCCCGAAGTAGCGGCCGAATACCAGCAGGTTTTCCGCCACCGTGAAATCCGGATCGAGGTTGTCGCCCTGCGGCACCACGCCGACCCGCGCGCGCGCCGCCCGCGCCTGCGCCGGGATCGGCAGTCCGGCCAGTGTGATGCTGCCGGCATCCGGCACCGTCAGGCCGAGGCACAGCCGCAGCGTGGTGGTCTTGCCGGCGCCGTTCGGCCCCAGCAGCCCATAGCATTCGCCGCGCCGCAGCGCGAACGACAGACCGTCGACCACCATGCTGCGCGCGCCGCGGGCGCCATAGGACTTGCGCAGATCGGTGACGGCGAGAATATCGGCAGCGGACATCGGAACCGCCTAGCGCAGCCGGCGCACTGCCGGAGTGGCGCGAGAAATCCTGGAGTATGCCTCGAATCCGTAGGAATTTCGCCCGGGATAGGCTGACATACATGGGAGTATATGAAAGCGCCAGGTGTGGCGCAGCGCCTCGGCCAGCGCCGCCGCCTGCGGGCGGCGCCAAACAAAAAGCCAGGCGCTGCCTGGCTTTTTGGTGCGATCGCAGCGGAGGCGATTATTCCGCGGTTTCGACGTCTTCGGCATCGCTCGGTTCCGGGCGATCGACCAGTTCGACGAAAGCCATCGGCGCATTGTCGCCCTGGCGGAAGCCCATCTTCAGGATGCGCAGGTAGCCGCCGTTGCGGTTGGCGTAGCGCGGGCCGAGTTCGGCGAACAGCTTGACCACGATTTCGCGGTCGCGCAGGCGGTTGAACGCCAGGCGCTTGTTGGCCAGCGTGTCGGTCTTGCCGAGCGTCAGGATCGGCTCGACGACGCGACGCAGTTCCTTGGCTTTCGGCAGCGTGGTCTTGATCGCTTCGTGGCGCAGCAGCGAGACGCTCATGTTGCGCAGCATCGCCAGGCGATGGGCGGAGGTGCGGTTCAGCTTACGAAGTCCGTGACGGTGACGCATGATGCTTCCTTTCAGTTTGAGTTTGGATCCAGCTCTTCTATCGCCGCCTGCGCGGTGCGGGCCGGTAATGTGATTTGGTAATGCAACGGCGCCGCCGGTACAGCCGGCAGCGCCTCGATTACAACGCCTACTTCTCGAGGCCGGCCGGCGGCCAGTTCTCCAGCTTCATGCCCAGCGTCAGGCCGCGCGAAGCGAGGACTTCCTTGATTTCGTTCAGCGACTTGCGGCCCAGGTTCGGCGTCTTCAGCAGTTCGTTTTCGCTGCGCTGGATCAGGTCGCCGATGTAGTAGATGTTTTCCGCCTTCAGGCAGTTGGCCGAACGCACGGTCAGCTCGAGGTCGTCGACCGGACGCAGCAGGATCGGATCGATCTGCGGCGCACGCGACGGCGCTTCGGCGGCGGCTTCGGTGCCTTCCAGCGCGGCGAACACGTTCAGCTGGTCCACCAGCACGCGCGCCGACTGGCGGATCGCTTCCTCCGGCGAAATGACGCCGTTGGTTTCGATGTTGATGATCAGCTTGTCAAGGTCGGTGCGCTGTTCCACGCGCGCCGATTCGACCGCGTAGGAAACGCGGCGCACCGGCGAAAACGAGGCGTCCAGGATGATGCGGCCGATCGTCTTGTTGACGTCTTCCGACAGCCGGCGCACGTTGCCCGGCACGTAGCCGCGGCCCTTTTCCACCTTGATCTGCATGTCCAGCTTGCCGCCGCCGGTCAGGTGCGCGATCACGTGATCCGGGTTCACCAGCTCGACGTCGTGCGGCAGGTCGATGTCGGAAGCCAGCACCGGACCGTCGCCTTCCTTCTTCAGGGTCAGCGTCACTTCGTCGCGGTTGTGCAGCTTGAACACCACGCCCTTCAGGTTCAGCAGCAGGTCGACCACGTCTTCCTGCACGCCGTCCAGCGACGAGTATTCGTGCACGACGCCGGCGATCGTCACTTCGGTCGGCGCATAACCGACCATCGACGACAGCAGCACGCGCCGCAGCGCATTGCCCAGCGTGTGGCCGTAGCCGCGTTCGAACGGCTCCATCACGACCTTGGCGTGGCCGGGCGTGTAGGCCTCGACTTCGATGATGCGGGGCTTCAATAGGCTGTTTTGCATGATGATCCTTTTCAATACCCTCGGCTCGTTACACCGATAAGGCTGATGGAAATTGTTATCAATCGGGGACGGAGTTCATGAAGCGCCGCCGTGCGCCGAACCACTCCGTTCCCGAGCGAAATTCAAGCGCGGCGGAGAAACTGCATTAACGCGAATACAGTTCGACGATCAGCGATTCGTTGACGTCGTTGGCGATCTCGGTGCGGTCCGGCAGCGCCTTGAAGGTACCTTCCATCTTCTTCGAATCGACCGCGACCCAGCTCGGCATGCCGATCTGTTCCGCCAGCGACAGCGCCTCAAGGATGCGGGTCTGCTTCTTGGCCTTTTCGCGCACCGCGACGATGTCGCCCGGCTTGACCTGGTAGGACGCGATGTTGACCACGTTGCCGTTGACCGTGAACGCCTTGTGCGATACCAGCTGGCGCGCCTCGGCGCGGGTCGAGCCGAAGCCCATCCGGTAGGCGACGTTGTCCAGGCGTGCTTCCAGCAGCTTCAGCAGCGTTTCGCCGGTATTGCCCTTGCGGCGCTCGGCTTCGGCGAAGTAGCGGCGGAACTGGCGCTCCAGGATGCCGTACATGCGCTTGACCTTCTGCTTTTCGCGCAGCTGGTTGCCGTAGTCGGAGGTGCGCATGCCGGAAGTGCGACCATGCTGGCCCGGCTTGGAATCGAGCTTGCACTTCGAATCCAGCGAGCGGCGCGCGCTCTTCAGGAACAGGTCGGTGCCTTCACGGCGGGAAAGTTTGGCCTTGGGGCCGATATAACGTGCCACGTTGTTTCCTTTCTTTATGTGTTGCCGGACCGAGTCGACGAGCCGCCCGGGAGCGGCCAATTACTCTGTCCCCAACACTTTGGTTTGACGTCCCGATCGAACCGGAAGCGGTCCTTCAGACGCTAGTCTGGCCTGCCTGCTGCCAGACGGTGGGCTTAAGAACAAAACCCGCCAGGACTGCCGGCGGGCGGTTTACTACTGTAAAAATAAACAGGCCGGCAAACGCGCAGCGCAACCGCGCGCGTCAGATGCGGCGACGCTTCGGCGGACGGCAGCCGTTGTGCGGGACCGGCGTCACGTCCTGGATCTGGGTGATCTTGATGCCCAGCGCGTTCAGCGCGCGCACGGCCGATTCGCGGCCCGGACCCGGACCCTTGATCCGCACTTCCAGATTCTTGACGCCGTACTCGACCGCCACCTTGCCGGCCGCTTCCGCCGCCACCTGGGCCGCAAACGGAGTCGACTTGCGCGAACCCTTGAAGCCGGCGCCGCCAGAAGTCGCCCACGACAGCGCGTTGCCCTGGCGGTCGGTGATGGTGATGATGGTGTTGTTGAAGGACGCGTGGATGTGCGCGATGCCTTCGGCAACGTTCTTTTTGACTTTCTTACGCACGCGTGCCGCTGCGGCGTTGTTCGGGGCTTTTGCCATGGTGATTTCCTTGAATCCGACGTTCAATCCAACTGCTGAACATCCTGCCAGCGTCGATTATTTCTTCAGCGATTGCGCCGCCTTGCGCGGGCCCTTGCGGGTGCGGGCATTGGTGCGGGTGCGCTGGCCGCGCACCGGCAGGCCCTTGCGATGACGCAGGCCGCGGTAGCAGCCGAGATCCATCAGGCGCTTGATGCTCATCGAGACTTCGCGGCGCAGGTCGCCCTCGACCACGAAATGGCCGATCTCGTCACGCAGCTTTTCCAGCTCGGTGTCGTCCAGGTCCTTGACCTTCTTGGTGGTCGGCACGCCGGTTTTGGCGCAGATTTCCTGCGCGCGCGGACGACCGATACCGTAGATCGCCGTCAGGCCGATAACGGTATGCTGATGGTTGGGGATATTGACCCCTGCGATACGTGCCATTCGTTATTCCTCGATCAATAACGTTAATTAACCCTGGCGCTGCTTATGGCGCGGCTCGGTGCAAATGACACGAACCACACCCTTGCGCTTGATGATCTTGCAGTTGCGGCAGATCCGCTTGACTGATGCGAGCACCTTCATTTTTGCCCTCTTCTCTTTCTATTACTTGAACTGTTGCAATCCGGCACCGAAATAGTCCGGCGCCTGCCATTCCAAACTGCTATTTGGTGCGGAACACGATCCGGGCCCGGCTCAGATCGTAGGGAGTCAGTTCCACTGTCACCTTGTCGCCGGGCAGGATCCGGATGTAGTTCATCCGCATCTTCCCGGAAATGTGTCCCAGTACTATATGCCCGTTTTCCAGTTTCACTCGAAAGGTTGCGTTGGGGAGGTTTTCAAGCACCTCGCCCTGCATCTGGATAACGTCGTCTTTTGCCATTCGGTTTATCGATCCCCTGGGCGATCAGCGCGAAGGAATGCCGCCCTTGAAATTTGCCTTGCGCAACAGCGATTCGTATTGCTGCGACATCACATAGTTCTGCACCTGGGCCATGAAGTCCATCGTCACCACAACGATGATCAAAAGCGACGTGCCACCGAAATAGAACGGCACCTTCCAGCGCGCGATCAGGAACTCCGGCAACAGACAGACCAGCGTGATGTACACCGCGCCGACCAGGGTCAGACGCATCAGGATCTTGTCGATGTAGCGCGCGGTCTGATCGCCCGGACGGATACCCGGCACGAAGGCACCGCTCTTCTTCAGGTTGTCCGCCGTTTCCTTGCTGTTGAACACCAGCGCCGTGTAGAAGAAGCAGAAAAACACGATGGCGATGGCGTACAGCAGCGCATGGATCGGCTCGCCCGGAGCCAGCGACGCCGCCAGATCCTTCAGGAAACGCATCATCGGATTGGTGATGTCGCCCGAGGTGAACCAGCTGGTGATGGTCGCCGGGAACAAAATAATCGACGATGCGAAGATCGGCGGAATCACGCCCGACATGTTCAGCTTCAGCGGCAGATGGCTGCTCTGGCCGCCGTAGATCTTGTTGCCGACCTGGCGCTTGGCATAGTTGACCAGAATCTTGCGCTGTCCACTCTCGATGAACACCACCGCATAGGTCACCGCTGCCGCGATCACGCAGATCAGCAAGGCCGCCAGCGCGCTCATCGAGCCGGTGCGCACCAGTTCGAACAGACCGCCCAGCGCTCCGGGCAGGCCGGCCACGATACCGGCGAAGATGATGATCGAAATGCCGTTGCCGAGGCCACGCTCGGTGATCTGCTCACCCAGCCACATCAGGAACATGGTGCCGGTTACCAGCGTCACCATGGTGGTGAAGCGGAACGCCAGGCCCGGGTCGACCACCAGCCCCGGCTGCGATTCCAGCGCCACCGCGATGCCGAGCGCCTGGAACAGCGCCAGCACCAAGGTGCCGTAGCGCGTGTACTGGGTGATCTTGCGGCGTCCTGCCTCGCCTTCCTTCTTCAGCGCTTCCAGCTGCGGCGATACCACCGACATCAGCTGCATGATGATCGACGCCGAAATGTACGGCATGATGCCGAGCGCGAACACCGCAAAGCGCGACAGCGCGCCACCGGAGAACATGTTGAACATGCCCAGGATGCCGCCCTGATTCTGCTTGAACAGTTGCGCCAGCTGGGTCGGGTCGATGCCGGGAACCGGAATGTGCGAACCCAGGCGAAACACGACCAGCGCGCCCAGCAGAAACCACAAGCGGTTCCACGGGAAGCCGCTTGCCGCGCTCTTAGCAAGTTTGGAATTCGTTGCCAATTATCGCTCCGGGTTAGGCCAAGCTTTATGCAACCGAGCCGCCCGCGGCTTCGATTGCCGCCTTCGCACCCTTGGTCGCGACCAAGCCCTTGACCGTCACCTTCTTCGTCAACGCACCCGACAGTACGATGCGCACCACGCGCGCCAGTTCCGGCACCAGGCCGGCCTGCTTCAGCGCCAGCATGTCGACTTCGTCGACCGGCAGCTTTTCCAGATCGGACAGGCGGATCTCGGCCTTGTAAGGCGCCGCCAGCGACTTGAAGCCGCGCTTCGGCAGACGACGCTGCAGCGGCATCTGGCCGCCTTCGAAGCCGACCTTGTGGAAGCCGCCGGAACGGGACTTCTGGCCCTTGTGGCCGCGGCCAGCGGTCTTGCCGAGGCCTGAACCGATACCGCGTCCGACGCGTCGCTTGACGTGCTTGGCGCCGTCAGCCGGCTGAATGCTATTCAATTCCATGATTTGCTCCGTTCGCGAGGCCAGGCTCACGACACCACTTTCACCAGATACGACACCTTGTTGATCATGCCGCGCACTGCCGGCGTGTCTTCCAGCTCGGCGACCGAGTTGATGCGGCGCAAGCCCAGACCGCGCACGGTCGCGCGGTGCGTCTGGCGCGTGCCGATCAGGCCCTTGACCAATTTAATCTTGACTGTATTCGCCATGAGGATCACCTTAGCCCAAAATTTCTTCGACGGACTTGCCGCGCTTGGCAGCGATTTCCGACGGCGTGTTCATGCTGGCCAGACCGTTCAGCGTCGCGCGCACCATATTGTACGGATTGGTCGAGCCGTTCGACTTCGCCACCACGTTGGTCACGCCCATCACTTCGAAAATCGCGCGCATCGGACCGCCGGCGATCACGCCGGTACCTTCCTTGGCCGGCGCCATCAGCACCGACGAAGCGCCATGCTTGCCGGTCACGGCATGCTGCAGCGTGCCGTTCTTCAGCGGTACCTTGATCATCTTGCGGCGCGCTTCTTCCATCGCCTTCTGCACGGCGACCGGCACTTCCTTCGACTTGCCCTTGCCCATGCCGATCCGGCCATCGCCGTCACCGACCACCGCCAGCGCGGCGAAACCCATGATGCGGCCGCCCTTCACCACCTTGGTGACGCGATTCACCGCGATCATCTTTTCGCGCATGCCGTCATCCGGCTTGTCGCTTTGCATCTTCGATTGCATTTTTGCCATGACGACTCTTCCTTAGAACTTCAGGCCGGCTTCACGCGCGGCTTCCGCCAGCGCCTTGACCCGACCGTGATAACGGAAACCGGAGCGGTCGAACGCGACTTCGGCGACTCCCGCCTGCAGTGCCTTCTCGGCGACGCGCTTGCCGACCAGGCTGGCGGCGGCGACGTTGCCGCCCTTGCCCGCGGCGTCGGCGAGTTCCTTGCGTACTTCCGCTTCCGCGGTCGAGGCCGACACCAGCACGCGCGCGTCCGGACCGATGACGCTGGCGTAGATGTGCAGGTTCGTACGATGCACGGACAAACGATTTACCTTGAGCTCTGCAATCTTGGCGCGGGTTTGACGCGACCGGCGCAGACGCGATTGTTTCTTGTCCATCATCAACCCCTATTACTTCTTTTTGGTTTCTTTGAGGATCACCACTTCATCCGCGTAGCGAACACCCTTGCCCTTGTACGGCTCGGGTTCGCGATAGGCGCGGACTTCGGCGGCCACCTGGCCGACACGCTGGCGGTCGATCCCCTTGATCACGATTTCGGTCTGGGTCGGCGTTTCGCACTTCACGCCGGCCGGCATCTGGTGCACGACCGGGTGCGAGAAGCCGATCGACAGATTCAGCTTGTCGCCCTGGGCCTGGGCACGGAAACCGACGCCCACCAGGTTCAGCTTCTTCTCGAAACCCTTGGTGACGCCGTTGACCATGTTATTGACCAGCGCACGCAGGGTGCCCGACATCGCATTCGCTTCGCGGCTGTCGTTGACCGGTTCGAACTTCAGCGAACCACCGCTGTTTTCGACCTTGACCAGGCCATTCAGCGCCTGGGTCAGCGAACCCAGCGGGCCCTTGACGGTGATCTGCTCCGCCGTAATGGCGACTTCGGCGCCGCTCGGCAGTGCAATCGGCATTTTTCCTACACGGGACATCTTGCGCTCCTTAGGCCACGTAGCAAATGACTTCGCCACCGACACCGGTCGCGCGCGCTTTGCGATCGGTCATGACGCCGCGCGGCGTCGACACGATCGCCACGCCCAGGCCGTTCATGACGTTCGGAATTTCACTCTTGCCCTTGTAGACGCGCAGCCCCGGACGGGACACGCGCTCCAGGCGCTCGATCACCGGGCGGCCGGCATAGTACTTCAGGCCGATCTTCAGCTCGGCCTTGCCTTCAGCCTGCGACACGGCAAAATCCTCGATATAACCTTCATCCTTCAGGACGCCGGCAATCGCCACCTTCAGCTTCGACGACGGCATTGCGACGGCGGTCTTGTGCACGCCCTGGGCGTTGCGGATCCGGGTCAGCATATCGGCGATAGGATCGCTCATACTCATTGCATATTCTCCTATTACCAGCTGGCTTTAGTCATACCCGGGATTTCGCCACGCATGGCGGTTTCGCGGAGCTTGGTGCGGCCCAGACCGAACATGCGGTAGGTGCCGCGCGGACGGCCGGTGATCGCGCAACGGTTGCGCTGGCGGGTCGGAGCGGAATTGCGCGGCAGCTGCTGCAGCTTCAGGCGCGCGTCGTAGCGCTCCTCATCCGATTTCGATTGATCGTTGATGATTGCCTTCAACTCGGCGCGCTTGCCGGCGTACTTCTTCACCAGGTCCGCACGCTTTTGTTCACGGTTAATCAGTGCCAGTTTTGCCATGGCGACCTCAGTTTCTGAACGGGAATTTAAATGCGGCGAGAAGCGCCTTCGCTTCCTCGTCGGTCTTTGCTGTCGTCGTGATGCTGACATTCAGGCCACGCAGCAAATCGATCTTGTCGTACTCGATCTCGGGGAAAATGATCTGCTCCTTGACCCCGATGTTGTAGTTGCCGCGACCGTCGAAAGCACGGCCGGACACGCCGCGAAAATCGCGCACGCGCGGCAGCGCAACAGTGATGAAGCGATCGAGGAACTCGTACATGCGGGCGCCGCGCAGGGTCACCATGCAGCCGATCGGATAGCCTTCACGGATCTTGAAACCGGCGATCGCCTTGCGCGCCTTGGTCACCACCGGCTTCTGGCCGGCGATCTTGGTCAGGTCGCCCATAGCATGCTCGATGATCTTCTTGTCCGCGACCGCTTCCGACAGACCCATGTTCAGGGTGATCTTCTGGATGCGCGGGACTTCCATCACGGACTTGTAGCCAAACTTGGCCACCAGATCGGCGACGACCTTTTCTTTATAGAATTGCTGGAGACGGACCATGATTGTTACACCTTAACGACTTCACCAGTGGACTTGAATACGCGAACCTTGCTGCCGTCCACGATCTTGAAGCCCACCCGATCCGCCTTGCCAGTTGCGGCGTTGAACAATGCAACGTTCGACACGTGGATCGGCATTGCCTTGTCGACGATCCCGCCAGTCGTGCCCGCCATCGGATTCGGACGCACCGCCTTCTTGACGACGTTGACACCTTCGACGATGACATGATTCTCATCCACGCGCTGCTTCACCACACCGCGCTTGCCCTTGTCCTTGCCGGCCAGCACGATGACCTCATCGTTTTTGCGAATTTTGTTCATGACGATCCCTTACAGAACTTCAGGCGCGAGCGAGACGATCTTCATGAAACGCTCGGTGCGCAGCTCGCGCGTGACCGGCCCGAAAATTCGGGTACCGATCGGCTCCAGCTTGGCATTCAGCAGCACGGCGGCATTGCCGTCGAACTTGACCAGCGAACCATCCTGGCGACGCACACCCTTGGCGGTACGCACCACCACGGCGTTGTAGATCTCGCCCTTCTTGACACGGCCGCGCGGGGCGGCCGCCTTCACGGTGACCTTGATGATGTCGCCAATGCCGGCGTAGCGACGCTTGGACCCACCCAGGACCTTGATGCACATGACTTCGCGCGCACCAGTGTTGTCGGCTACCTCGAGCCGGCTTTCAGTTTGAATCATGATATTTTCTTTCCCAACTTAACCCGCCAATCCACACAATGTGGTCTTGCGGCCAGTCTTGGTCCCGTCAGCCGCCCCAATTGGAGCCGCACTGCTTAGGTGGACGATTTCCGAAACTTCTCGCTGCACGCCCGCCACGACGGCGGACGGCAACGCCAAACATCAGCGAAGCCGATGATTATGACAGCAAACCCAGCGATTTACAACAAGAACTTAAATGATCTGCGCCACCTGCACCACACGCGTCACGGTCCAGGCCTTGGTCCGGGAAATCGGACGCCCTTCCTGAATCTCGACGATGTCACCGGCCTTGGCCTGGTTCGATTCGTCGTGCGCGTGATATTTGTTCGAACGCATGATGATCTTGCCGTACAGCGGGTGCTTGACACGCCGTTCGATCAGCACGGTGACCGTCTTATCCATCTTGTCGGAAACCACCTTGCCGGTCAGCGTCCGCTTGGACGCCTGCTTCACTTGATCATTCATTGCTGCGCATCCTTCTGATTCATCACCGTCTTTACGCGCGCGATATCACGCCGCACCTTTTTGAGCTGCGAGGTATTGCTGAGCTGCTGCGTAGCCAGTTGCATGCGCAGGCCGAACTGGGCCTTCAGCAGGTCCTGCAGTTCCTTGGCCAGCGCAGCCTGATCCTTGCCGCGGAGTTCATTTGCTTTCATGTGTCACCTTTATTGGCCGATTTGACGCACCACGAAGGTCGTCTGCAGCGGCAGCTTGGCAGCCGCCAGGCGGAAGGCCTCGCGCGCCAGCGCTTCGTCGACGCCGTCCATTTCATACAGCATCTTGCCCGGCTGGATTTCGGCGACATAGTATTCCGGATTGCCCTTGCCGTTACCCATACGGACTTCAGCCGGCTTCTGCGAAATCGGCTTGTCCGGGAAGATGCGGATCCAGATGCGGCCACCGCGCTTGATGTGGCGCGTCATCGCACGACGCGCAGCTTCGATCTGGCGCGCCGTGATGCGGCCGCGGCCGACCGCCTTCAGACCGAATTCGCCGAACGACACGGCGGTGCCGCGCGAGTGGGAAATCCCGGTGTTGCGGCCTTTTTGCTCTTTGCGATATTTCCTGCGTGCTGGTTGCAGCATGTTTATTCTCCTGCCTTTTCGGCCGATGCGGCGGCGCCTTCGGCCCCGTCATCCGATTTCTTTGCCGTGCGTGCACCG
>JBAUJK010000231.1:0-2565 GCA_049683695.1 Burkholderiaceae bacterium | reverse complement strand
CCTGGAGCGGCAGGACATCGGCCTGTTGCAGTCGGAAGCGCTGCACCTGCTGGTGGCGGTGCTGGCGCTGCCCGGCTTCATTCTGCTGGCGGCGCGCATGCGCTACATGAACGACGCGCTGCTGAATGCCGGCGCCCGGATCGTCACGATCAAGCAGACCGCGCGCCGCGACCCGCTGCTGGGCTGCTACAACCGCCGCTACACGACCGCGGCGCTGGAGCAGTACCGCCGTGCTGCCGACCAGCACGGCAGCCCGCTGTGCCTGGCGCTGCTCGACCTCGACCATTTCAAGCGCGTCAACGACGAGCTTGGCCACCTCGGCGGCGACGAGGTGCTGCGCCGGTTCGCCGCGGTGGTGCAGGAGCATGTGCGGCGCGGCGATGTCTTCGGCCGCTACGGCGGCGAGGAATTCCTGCTGATCCTGCCGCAGACCGAGCTGGCCGCGGCGTTCGACATCGCCGAGCGCATCCGCGCCCAGATCGCGCGCCACGCGTGGAGCGAACGGCTGTCGCGCAGCGTCACGGTGTCGATCGGGCTGACCCAATACCTGCCGGGCGAATCGGTGCTGGACCTGTTCTCGCGCGCCGACAGCGCCACCTACCAGGCCAAGAACAGCGGCCGCAACCAGGTGGTGGTGGAAGAGCCGTCCTCCGTGACCGAGCCGGGCCAGGCGTCCTGACGCCGGCCCTTCTTTGTCAGCCTTGCTGCAGCCAGTCGTCCAGCAGCTCCGGTGGCCGCGCGATCAGCGCCCGGCCGCGCTGGACCACGATCGGCCGCTGCAGCAGCTTCGGGCAGCCGGCCACTGCCCGCAGCAGCGTCTCGTCGTCGGCGTGCGCCAGCTGCAGGCTGTCGTATTCCGCTTCGTTGCTGCGCACCATCGCCTGCGCCGGCACGCCGAGCTGGCGCTGCAGTTCGCGCAGCTGTTCCAGCGTCGGCGGCGTCTTCAGGTATTCGACCACCTGCGGCGGCTGCCCATGACGTTCGCCGAACTGCTGCACCAGCGCCAGCGCTTCGCGCGACTTGGAGCAGCGGGGATTGTGATAGATCGTCAGCATGTGTTTTCCCTGTTGGTTGAAAAATCGATTCGCCGCGTCAGTTGCCGCGCCCGTTCCTCTCGCGCTCGGCGGCGTCGCGCGCGAACATGTCTTCCAGCTCCTGGCGGCCCTGCTGCAGCATCGACACCATCTGCGCCTGGTCCTTGTAGTGCGGATAGACCGCCATCAGCGTCTTCAGGTTGTGCGCGCGGAACTTGCGCAGCAGCTGGCGCGCGTGCGGCGCGCTGAAGCCGAGCCGCTCCAGCAGCTTACCGCCCAGCTGCAGCGAGGCTTCGAAGGTTTCGCGCTCGATCACGTTGACGCCGCGATCCAGCAGATCGTAATAGTGCGAGACGTTGCGCGCCCGTGCCAGGATTTCCAGGTGCGGAAATTCCCGCCGCACCGCGTCCACCAGCGCCAGGCTGTCGTCGACGTCGTCGATCGCCACCACCAGGATCTGCGCGCGGGCGGCGCCGGCCGCGCGCAGCAGGTCGGTGCGGGTGGCGTCGCCGTAGAACACTTCGAAGCCGAACCGGCGCAGCAGCTCGACCTGTTCCGGATCGTGGTCCAGCACGGTGGCGCCGATGCGGTTGGCGAACAGCAGGCGGCCGATGATCTGGCCGAAGCGGCCGAAGCCGGCGATGATCACCGGGTTGTCCTGCGGCGGGATGGCGTCGTCCGGCCGCTGCCGCTGGAAGCGCGGCGCCAGCAGCCGGTCGTGCGCCAGCAGCAGCAGCGGCGTCGCCACCATCGACAGCGCCACCACCAGCACCAGCAGTGACGCGACGGCCGGCGTGAAGACGCCGGTCGTGGCCGCCGCGCCGAACACGACGAAGGCGAATTCGCCGCCCTGCGACAGCAGGAACGCGAACAGCGCCCGCTGCGGAGGCGCGATGCCGAGCCGGCCGCCGAGCAGGTACAGCATGCCGGTCTTCAGCGCCAGGAACAGCAACACCAGCCCCAGCACCGCCAGCGGGTGCGCCAGCAGCACGCCGAAATCGACCGACATGCCGACCGCGATGAAGAACAGGCCGAGCAGCAGGCCCTTGAACGGCTCCAGGTCGGATTCCAGCGCGTGCCGGTATTCGGAATCGGCCAGCAGCACGCCGGCCAGGAAGGTGCCGAGCGCCATCGACATGCCGACCGACTCCATCAGCAGGCCGATCGCGATCACCAGCAGCAGCGCGAACGCGGTGAAGATTTCGCGCAGCCCGGTGGCGGCGATGATGCGCAGCACCGGCCGCAGCAGGTGGCGGCCGGCGAACACCAGCGCGACGATCACCCCGATCGCCTTGACCGCCGCCAGCCAGGTCGGGCCGTGGGTGGCGGCGCCGTGGCCGAGCAGCGGGATCAGCGCGATCATCGGGATCGCCGCGATGTCCTGGAACAGCAGGATCGCGAAGCCGGCGGCGCCGGCCGCGGTCGCCATCAGGTTGCGTTCCTGCAGCGTGGTCAGCGCGATCGCGGTCGACGACAGCGACAGCCCGAGCGCCGCCACCAGCGCGCTGCGCCAGTCGGCGCCGAGCAGCAG
>JBAUJK010000230.1:0-7723 GCA_049683695.1 Burkholderiaceae bacterium | reverse complement strand
AAGTCGTTTCGCGGCGTCTACCACCTGCTGCGCGATGAAATCCTGCTGTTCACCGCCGGCAACGCCCACGCCGACCAGGATTTCGAAGTGGTCAAGGGTCTCGACAACCCGCGCCTGGCCGAGATGTTCCCGCGCGAAATCGAGCAGCTGAAGATGGAAGTCGAACTGGTGCACGGCGCTTCGCATCCGTTCGACCTCGACGCTTACCTGGCTGGCACGCAGACGCCGGTATTCTTCGGGTCGGCGATCAATAATTTCGGCGTGCGCGAAATCCTCAACGCACTGATCGACTGGGCGCCGCCGCCGCGCGAGCGCGACGCCACGGTACGCGCGGTGGCGCCGGCGGAGCCGCGCTTTTCCGGCTTCGTGTTCAAGATCCAGGCCAACATGGACCCGGCGCACCGCGACCGCATCGCCTTCCTGCGCGTCTGTTCCGGCCAGTTCGAGCGCGGCATGAAAATCAAGCATCTGCGCCTGAACCGCGAAATCAAGGTATCCAACGTGGTGACCTTCATGGCTTCCAGCCGCGAGCAGGTCGAGGAAGCCTATGCCGGCGACATCATCGGCCTTCCGAACCACGGCAACATGCAGATCGGCGACAGCTTCTCGGAAGGCGAACTGCTGCAATTCACCGGCATCCCCTACTTCGCGCCCGATTTTTTCCGCGTGGTTCGGATACGGAATCCGCTGAAAATCAAACAGTTGCACAAGGGTCTTCAGCAACTGGGTGAAGAAGGTGCGGTGCAGGTGTTCAAGCCGGTGCATGGCGCCGACCTGATCTTGGGCGCGGTCGGCGTGCTGCAGTTCGAGGTGGTGGCGAGTCGTCTGATGAATGAATACGGCGTCGACGCGATATTCGAGACGGCGCCGATTTCCAGCGCACGCTGGGTTTCGTGCGACGACAAGCGGGTGCTGGCCGATTTCGAGCAGTCAAGCGCCGGCGCCCATCTGTCGCACGATGCCGGCGGCAACCTGGCTTACCTGGCGACCTCGGGCGTCAACCTGAAGCTGACCCAGGAGCGCTGGCCGCAGATCACCTTCCACGCCACCCGCGAGCACGCGGCGCGCATCGACTAGCGTTTCGCTCCTCTACTTCCGCACGACCGGCGGCCGCTGCGCCGCCATGTGGCGGAAATACGCCAGCAAGTCGTCCAGCTCCGACTCCGGCAGTATGTGCGGCGCAAAGCCCGGCATGTGACGCTGCGACCAGTCGCGCACCGCGGCCGGATCGCGGATCAGCCGGCGCAGAAAAGGCTCCTGGAAATACTCGACCGGACTGAACGGCCGGTTCAGGTCGGGCCCGAGCTGGGCATCGCCGCCGCCGTTCAACTGGTGACAGGCGGCGCAGTGCACGGTAAACGCCTGCAGGCCGCGCCATTCGGGGCGGTTCGGCGCCGGCGTACCTTGTGGCAGCAATTGCGGAAAGCGCTCGGTCAGCGGCTGGCTGTCGGCGATGCGGAGAATCTGGTACGGCCACTGCTCGGGAGAAATCCCCATCTTGTCGGCCCCGGTCCACACCAGATAGAACGGGCCGGCACTGGGGCCGCCCAGCTTCAGCGCCGGCCACGGCGCCTTGGCCGGCTCCACCGCCAGCCAGGCGTGGGTATCCGGTCCGCCGCGCAGCAGGGGCGCCGGGATGGTGGCGGCGAAGCCGTCGCGGGCGACGAATCGCACGCTGTTGGCACTTCCCAGCTGCGGTAGCAGCTCCGACAGCGGCAGCGCCCGGAACAGCATCGGCCTCTTGTAGGCCACATCGGCCGGAATTTCAATGGTGCGCAGCGCCGGATGCGCCAGCAGTTGGGTGCGCGAGTAATGCCGGGTCTGGCCCTGGTGCGTGATCTCCAGTACCGGTTCGGCCGCAGCCGCCCGGTTGGCCGCCAGCGACAACGCCAGCAGGAACCCCATGCACAAGGCCGCCCAACGGCGCGGCGCACCGATCCCTTCATGCGTCATTTGATGCCTCCCTGGTCTTGCCCCGCCAGCACGATCTTGTGCATCCACATGGTGCGGGTAGCGATCAGAATCTCGCGCAGCAGGTAGATGAAGCTGCCGATCAGCGCCAGCATGGCGATGATGAACAGGCCGGCGATGAAGCGCGACAGCCCCAGATTGGTCAGATGGCCAACGAACAGCGCCGCGATCACGACGCATACCAGCAAGGCGCAGCTGGTGCTGAGCGTGATTGCACTGCTGATCAGGTGGGCGCGCCGATACAGAATGTCGAGTTCGCGGCGCGCATCCACCTGCTCGGCCTGGCTGCCGTTCTGGATGCGCTCGTCGACCTTGCGCGAACGGTCGATGATGCGCGCCAGCCGGTTGGTCAGCACCGTCAGGTTGGTGCCAACGCCGGTCAGCAGGAACACCGGCGCGATCGCCAGCTGAATGATGTGACCGATATCGCCAATCTGGATTTCCATGTACCGCCGCTCCGTTTCGGTCGTCAGGCGCCACCAGCGCGGGTGCGGCGCCGGGACGGCAGTCAGCATAGTGCGACAGTTGCAGAATCACAAGTAACTACGGTGTCCCGCCTTGGAGCGGACATGGGAAATTTTTCGACATCTTAAATACACGCCAGAGTATTTTTCAAGTCGCCCGCACTTCGCCCGGGATAGGCCGAAATTTTTGCATACTCCCTGTTTTTCCGTGCATGTCGCAGCGCAGGGACAGCAATCCCCGCAGCCGCTCCTTCTGCCATAGCAAAAATGATAAGCTTCCAGATGGATTTTCCTGCAACCCTTCTCGGCGGAAAGCGATGAGCAACCACTCGGACCCCGGCTCTTCTCAGGAGGAAGCCAGCGCCGCGCCAGCTTCGGCCGACCGCTTGAGCGCCTGGCTCTTGACCAGCTTTCATTCGGCGATGGACGGCATGGTGGTGGTTGACGCGGCGCGCCGCATCGTGCTGCTGAACCGGGAAACCGAGCGCATGTTCGGCTACCCGGCCAAGCGCCTGATCGGCAAACCGCTCGACGTGCTGTTTTCGATCCTGCCGCACACCGACCACTGGCCGCGTTTCGACGCGCTGCTGCAGGCGGCGCCGGGCGCTCCCGAAGCGCAACTGCGGCTGGAATTGCAGGGTGTGCGCGCCGACGGCAACGAATTCCGCATCAGCGCCGGTGTTTCGGCGTTGACTTCCGACGGCGAGCGTTTCCTGGCGCTGGTACTGCGTGCGATGGCCGACGACGACACGCCGCCGCCGAGCGTGACGCCGGAACTGCTGCGACGGCTGAACGTGTCGACCCAGCACGCCAATGAAGTCGAGCGGCGTCGCTTTTCGCGCGAGCTGTACGACGATCTCGGGCAAAATCTCGGCGCGCTGAAGATTGACCTCGACTGGCTGCAGCGCAGCGCGGCCGACGCCGGGCCGCAGTTCCGGCAGCGTGTCGAGCGCATGCAGACCATTCTCGACAGCATCATCGTGCGTACCAAGAGCATCGCCTCGGACCTGCGGCCGCCGCTGCTGGACGATTTCGGCTTGGCGCCGGCGCTGAAATGGGCGTGCGAACGCTTCGAAAAGAAGACCGGCATCCGCTGCACGCTGCAGAGCGGCGAACTGGGCGCCAAGATCGGCGACCCGGTCGAATCGGTGATCTTCCGCGTGGTACAGGAAGGCCTGCTGAACATCGAGCGCCATGCGCAGGCTGACCACGCCAGCCTGGCGTTGTGGCGTACCGACGACAGCCTGCACGTGCTGTTGCGCGACAACGGCATCGGCATTCCCGATGGGCGCCGCCACAAGCCGGGCTGCTTCGGGCTGCTGGTGATGCAGCAGCGCATCTACGCACTGGGCGGCAAGATTTCGATTGCCAACATGCAGCCGGCCGGAGTCGAAATCCATGCGGCGATCCCGCTCGACGCCGAAACCGAAACCGAGGTGGCACCATGATCCGCGTTGTCATTGCCGACGACCACACGCTGATGCGCGAAGGCTTGAAGCGCATTCTCGAAGGCACAGAAGAAATCCAGGTGGTCGGCGAAGCGATCAATGGCTTCGAGGCGCTGGCGCAGGTGCGCCGCGGCGGCTTCGATCTGTTGCTGCTCGATCTGTCGATGCCGGGGCGCAGCGGCGTCGACCTGATCCGCCAGATCAAGGACGAGGCGCCCAAGCTGCCGATGCTGATCCTCACCATGCACGAGGAAGAGCAATACGCGGTGCGCACCATCCGCGCCGGTGCGCGCGGCTACCTGACCAAGGAAAGCGCCGGTACCCAGCTGGTCGGGGCGATCCGGCGCGTCGCTTCGGGCCGGCCGTACATCAGCGAGGAAGTGGCGGAGCAGCTGGCGCTGGAAGCGATGCCCGCGCAGCAGGTGTTTCCGCACAAGCAGCTGTCGGACCGCGAATTCGAAGTCTTCACGCTGCTGGTCGGCGGCAAGTCGGTGTCCGACATCGCCGAGCAACTGCACCTGTCGGCCAAGACCGTCAGCACGCACAAGGCACGCATCTTGCAGAAGATGGGTGTGCCGTCGCTGGCCGAACTGGTGCAGTACGCAGTTGCACATCACCTGCTCGGTCCGCTGAAACACTGAAATCCCCCCGCACGCCGCATACCCGTGCGGCTACTTTTTGTCAGGCGATCCCTACAAGACTGACGTCTTTTCCTAGGATCACATTCAGAGCCGTCTTATTGTTATGGCTTAAGAATGTTGCAATACTTTTAACTTAAATCATCGAATGGAAATGAACGCAAGCGGCTCGCGACCGTCTTTCGTTTTCCATGCGGCGATTTAGGGATCCAGATAGCAACCGTCCGGGACGCCGGCGATCGCAGAAGAAGGTTTCAGGGAAACGATTTCGGTTGTCGTCACAAACCAGCCAATTTTGAAACAGGAGAACACCATGCTGTCCACCCAAGTCACGGATATCCGCCCAACTCCCACCGCCTCCATGCTCGCTTCATCGACGGATGCCGGCTGGCAGCGCCAAGGCCGGCTGTGGTCCAATCTGAAGGAAGTCTGCGAGCTGCTGCGCATCCCCGCGGCCTGCTCGGTGAACGACGAAGAGTTGCTGTTCCAGCACGTGCAGTTCAAGACCGGACAGCGCATCTACACCATCGGGCAGCCGTTCGACACGCTCTACATCGTCCACTCCGGCTTCCTGAAAACCGTGCTGATCGATGAATTCGGCAACGAGCAGGTGCTGAGCTTTCCGATGCGCGGCGATCTGCTGGGCGTCGATGGCATCCACAGCAAGCATCACGCGACCGAAGCGGTGGCATTGTCGAATTGCGACGTGATCCTGTTGCCGTTCAAGAAGCTGACGATGCTGGGCCGCGTGCATGCCGAGCTGGAGCCGGCGATGTATGCAGTGATGAGCCGGGAACTGGTGCGCGAACAGGCAATGGTCAGCATGCTGGGCGCGTTGTCGGCCGAGGCACGGGTGGCGCGCTTTTTGATCTCGCTGTCGGAGCGTTTTGCCGAAATGGGCTATTCGAGCAAGTTCTTCAACCTGCGCATGACGCGCCATGAAATCGGCAGCTATCTCGGGCTGACGCTGGAAACGGTCAGCCGCACACTGTCGGCCTTCAACGAAATTGGCCTGATCAACGTCGACCAGCGCTCGATCGGCATCAACGACGCCGACGCACTGCGTTCGCTGCGCCGGCTGCCGCCGTCCAGCTCGCGCGCCAAGCAGATCGCCTCGCGCAAGCAGAAGCAGGGATCGGACGCGGATGCAAGCGCGGCGCCGGCCTGGGCGCCGGTCGCTGCCGCTTCCGTCTGACCATCCCGTATTGCCGCGCTGGCCGCTGCGGCGGCCGGCCCCTCCTCCCATCCTCCCCCTTCTTCCGCCCGCGCCGGGGCGCCGCTGAACCAGTCCGTTCACACCGTGTCATATTGGAAATGAGGCGCTGCCTTGTTTCCGTTGGCATGCTGCCGTGTTTTTTCTGCGAACCAAAGCGGTTTCGATTCGCACGCGGCCTGCTGGCGGCAAACTCTATGTCGATTTCAGCGCGAACATCCGGCGTGATCCGCATCACGCCGGAGGATGCTTATGCAGCCCAAAATACACATTTCGTTTTTCCCGAGGAATGCGGGTTCGGTATCGGCGCTGTTCTACGTCGAATCGGAAGTGGACGTGTATGGCTGGTACGCAGCCAGCAACAGCCGCCGATTCGCCGCCGCCTTCTTCATGGCGGAAAATTTCTACGCCAAACACACCACGGTGCTGCATCGCAGCCTGCATGGCGATGTTTATGGCCCCTGGATCGCCGACTATCCGCCGGCACACGGCAAGAACCGCTGCCCGGTGCCGGAAGCGATCCGGCACGAACTGGAGCGGCTGCAGTTCGAATTCGTCGACGAATGGCTGTTCTTCCGCAACGACCCGGCAGTCGGCGGAGAAATCGCCGCCTATCAGCAGCAGGGCCTGCCGCTGAATACCCTGAACATCAAATCGAAACGCCTGAAGCGGATGAGCGAGTACGACAGCGCGCTGTGCTATGCGACCGCCGGCGCCGATTTGAACGTGATGGAATTCCTGAAGAAATACCTGCGCTTCCACGATCGCGGCGCGCTGGTCTGAATACCAGTGCTCAGCCAGCCGTTCCGCCCGCGCCGGCCAGCAGTTCCGGCGCCAGCGCGTAGGTATCCTTGATCACCTGCAGCACGATGTTGGAGCGGATGTCCTGCACGCCGGCAGCCTTGTACAGCTTTTCCAGCACGAAACCGGAATAGTGCTTCAGGTTGCGGGCACGCACCCGCAGCAGGTAATTGGCGTCGCCGGTGACGATATAGGTGCCGACCACTTCCGGCCAGCTGCGCAGCGCGGCGGTGAAATTTTCATGCCAACGTTCGACGTCGCGCCGCATCGTCACCTGCACGAACGCATCCACCTCCAGCCCCAACAGCGACGCATCCAGCACCGCGCTGTAGCGGCTGATCACGCCCGCCTCTTCCAGCAGCTTGACGCGCCGCAGGCAGGACGACGGCGACAGGAAAGCCTTTTCCGCCAGTTCCAGGTTGCTGATGCGGCCATGGTCTTGCAGCAGCGCCAGGATGCGCAGGTCGGTGACGTCGAGTTTCATATGGAATTTCTGGTTGAATAAGTGCCGCCCATTAGAACAATATTCTATTCATCGGAATTTGATCGGCCATTATGCAATATAAATTCAGCCGTTCCGGCCTAAAATTCTGTTCATCTCCTTGCCGATCATGCCATGACCGACGCCCCTGCCCTGTGGGACATCAGCCCGACGCTGGCCGCCGACACGCCGATGTGGCCGGGCGATCCGCCGTTCGCCGCCAGCGCCACCTGGACCATGGGCGCCGGCTGCCCGGTGCAGGTCAGCCGCATCGCGCTGTCGACCCACAGCGGCGCCCATTGCGATGCGCCGTCCCACTATGACGCCGCCGGCGCCGCCATCGACGCGGTGGCGCTGGATGCCTACCTCGGGCCGTGCCGCGTGATCCATTGCATCGGCGCCGCCCGCATCGAGCCGCGCCACGTCGCCGCCGCGCTCGAGCAGGTGCCGGCACGCGTGCTGCTGCGCACCTATGCGCGGACGCCGGCCGTGTGGGACGCGGCGTTCGCCAGCGTGGCGCCGGCCACCATCGAACTGCTGGCGCGGCATG
The DNA here is from genome assembly GCA_049683695.1 of Burkholderiaceae bacterium. Taxonomy (GTDB): domain Bacteria; phylum Pseudomonadota; class Gammaproteobacteria; order Burkholderiales; family Burkholderiaceae_D; genus DATJCV01. Next base: position 157 of record JBAUJK010000230.1, on the reverse strand, counting down.
GAGTGCGCCTGATCGGCATCGACACGCCGTCGCTCGATCCGCAGGAATCGAAAAGCATGGATGCGCACCATGCGGTGCGCGCGGCCGGCATGGCGATCCTGGAAGGGATCGTGCTGGACGCTGTGGCGGAAGGCGACTACGAACTGATTGCGCTGCC
>JBAUJK010000229.1:0-5691 GCA_049683695.1 Burkholderiaceae bacterium | reverse complement strand
GGCTGGGGTCGACCACGTGCAGGCCGGCGCCGGCGATGCCGCCCGCGGTCAGGCCGCCGATCAGCGCGCTGGCCATGTTGCCGCCGCCGATGAAGCCGATACCGATGTCAGTGCGCATATTCCCTCTTTCCAAAAATGGCGCTGCCGATGCGCACGATGGTGGCGCCTTCCAGGATGGCGGCATCCAGGTCGGCCGACATGCCCATCGACAGCGTATCCAGCGGCAGGCCCTCTGCCCGCAGCTGTTCGTACAGGTGGCGCAGGCGCGCGAACGCGGCGCGCTGCAGCGCATGGTCGGCGCTCGGCTGCGGGATCGCCATCAGGCCGCGCAGGCGCAGACGTGGCAGCTGTGCCACCTCGTGCGCCAGCGCCGCCGCCTGCTGCGGCTCAATGCCGCTCTTGCTCGCCTCCGCATCCAGGTTGACCTGCAGGCAGACGTTCAGCGGCGGCAACTGCGGCGGCCGCTGCGCCGACAGCCGCGCCGCGATACTGGCGCGCGCGACCGAATGCACCCAGTCGAAGCGTGCGGCGATTGCGCGCGTCTTGTTGCTCTGGATCGGGCCGATGAAATGCCATTGCAGGCGCACACCGGGAGCCGCCGCCGGCAGCGCCGCCTCGACCGCATCGATCTTCTCGAGCGCCTCCTGCAGGTAGTTTTCGCCGAACGCGGTCTGGCCGGCGCGCACCGCTTCCAGCACCGTCGCGGCGCCGAAGGTCTTGGAAACCGCCAGCAGCGCGATCGTTTCCGGCGCGCGGCCGGCCGCTGCCGCCGCGGCGGCGATGGCGGCACGCACGGCTTGCAAGTTCTGTGAAACTAAGGACATAATCGATTCACGTTTGGCCACGCCGACGCAGACGAAGACGGCGCCACGACGAGCCGCCGGACTTCGGGCCAGCAGGCTTCGCCCTTCCCTTTTTGCGCCACGGATTATAAATGGACATTTCTGAACTGCTGGCTTTCTCTGTCAAGAATAACGCCTCCGACCTGCACCTGTCGGCCGGCCTGCCGCCGATGATCCGCGTGCACGGCGACGTGCGCCGCATCAACCTGCCGCCGCTGGAGCACAAGGATGTGCACGGCATGATCTACGACATCATGAACGACGGCCAGCGCAAGGCCTACGAAGAGTATCTCGAATGCGATTTCTCGTTCGCGATTCCTGGCCTGGCGCGCTTCCGCGTCAATGCCTTCAACCAGGACCGCGGCGCGGCGGCGGTGATGCGCACGATTCCATCGAAGATCCTGAGCCTGGAGCAGTTGAACGCGCCCAAGATCTTCGCCGACCTGGCGCTGAAGCCGCGCGGCCTGGTGCTGGTGACCGGGCCGACCGGCTCCGGCAAGTCGACCACGCTGGCGGCAATGGTCAACCACGTCAATGAAAACGAATACGCGCACATCCTGACCATCGAGGATCCGATCGAATTCGTGCACGAATCGAAGAAGTGCCTGATCAACCAGCGCGAGGTCGGCCCGCACACGCAATCGTTCAACAACGCGCTGCGCTCGGCGCTGCGCGAAGACCCGGACGTGATCCTGGTCGGCGAATTGCGCGACCTGGAAACCATTCGGCTGGCGCTGTCGGCGGCGGAAACCGGCCACCTGGTGTTCGGCACGCTGCACACGTCGTCGGCCGCCAAGACCATCGACCGTATCATCGACGTCTTCCCCGGCGACGAAAAGGAAATGGTGCGGGCAATGCTGTCGGAATCGCTGCAGGCGGTGATTTCGCAAACCCTTTTGAAGACCAAGGATGGCTCCGGCCGCGTCGCCGCGCACGAGATCATGCTCGGCACGCCGGCGATCCGCAACCTGATCCGCGAAGCCAAGATCGCGCAGATGTATTCGGCGATTCAGACCGGCAGCAACGTCGGCATGCAGACGTTGGACAGCAACCTGACCGAGCTGGTACGGCGCAACGTGATCTCGCTCGGCGCGGCGCGCGCCGCCGCCAAGACGCCAGAAAATTTCCCGGGCTGATTCCTGGCCGCCGCGACCGCTCACTTACCTACACTGCATCGGACACACCATGGAACGGGACCAGGCAAGCAAATTCATGCACGACCTGCTGCGGCTGATGCTCAGCAAGAAAGGCTCGGACCTGTTCATCACCGCCGATTTCCCGCCGGCCTTCAAGATCGACGGCAAGGTGACGCCGGTGTCGAACCAGCCGCTGACGCCGACCCATACGGTGGAACTGGCGCGCGCGATCATGAACGACCGCCAGGCGGCCGAATTCGAAGCCAACAAGGAATGCAATTTCGCGATCAGCCCGAGCGGGCTGGGGCGCTTCCGCGTGTCCGCCTTCGTGCAGCAGGGCCATGTCGGCATGGTGTTGCGCACCATCACCACCGACATCCCGAAGTTCGAGGAACTGGGCCTGCCGCCGATCCTGAAGGACGTGGCGATGACCAAGCGCGGTCTGGTGATCATGGTCGGCGCCACCGGCTCCGGCAAGTCGACCACGCTGGCGGCGATGGTCGGGCATCGTAATGAACACAGCTACGGCCACATCATCACGATCGAGGACCCGGTCGAATACATCCATCCGCACCGGAACTGCATCGTCACCCAGCGCGAAATCGGCGTCGACACCGAGGACTGGGGCACGGCGCTGAAGAATTCGCTGCGGCAGGCGCCGGACGTGATCCAGATCGGCGAAATCCGCGACCGCGAAACCATGGATTACGCGATCGCCTTCGCCGAAACCGGCCACCTGTGCCTGGCGACGCTGCACGCCAACAGCGCCAACCAGGCGCTCGACCGCATCATCAACTTCTTCCCGGAAGAGCGGCGCGCGCAACTGCTGATGGACTTGTCGCTGAACCTGAAGGGCATGATCTCGCAGCGGCTGGTGCCGTTGCGCGACACCAAGGGGCGCTGCGTGGCGATCGAGATCATGCTGAACTCGCCGCTGATTTCCGACCTCATATTCAAGGGCCAGGTGCACGAGATCAAGGAAATCATGAAGAAGTCGCGCGAGCTCGGCATGCAGACCTTCGACCAGGCGCTGTTCGACCTGTACGAGGCGGACAAGATTTCGTACGAGGACGCGCTGCGCAACGCCGATTCGGTCAACGACCTGCGGCTGGCGATCAAGCTGCGCAGCAAGGATGCGCAGGACCGCGACCTGACTTCCGGCACCCAGCACTTGGGGATCATCTGATGGCCAATATCTACGACTTCCATCCGAACAGCCTGGCCGGCGCGCCGGTCGACCTGGCGCAATACCGCGGCCGCGTGTTGCTGATCGTCAATACCGCCAGCCAGTGCGGCTTCACGCCGCAGTACCAGGGACTGGAAGCGGTGTATCGGCAATTCCAGGACAAGGGCGTCGAAGTGCTCGGTTTTCCGTGCAACCAGTTCGGCGCGCAGGAGCCGGGCAGCGCCGCCGAGATCGGCGCCTTCTGCGAAAAGAACTACGGCGTGACGTTTCCACTGTTCGCCAAGATCGACGTCAACGGCGACGGCGCCGATCCGCTGTTCCGCTATTTGAAGGATGCGGCGCCGGGCGTGCTCGGCACGCGCGCGATCAAGTGGAATTTCACCAAGTTCCTGGTGAAGAAGGACGGCACCGTGTTCAAGCGCTACGCGCCATCGACCAAGCCGGAAGAATTGATCGCCGATATCGAGCGGCTGCTGGCCGAGTAAAGCGGCGCGGCCGCACCATATACTCTCCGCATCGCACCCTGATTCTGGGTGCGAATCCTCCGGTTTATACGCATACTCCCAATTATTCACTCTCCTGCGGCGGATAGCGCAGCTCCAGCCCGTCGGCGTGCGCCCATGGCGTCAGCCGGTGCGGCTTGCGCGGATGCTCGTCGATGATGTCGTCGACGCGGATGCCGCGCACCAGCAGCGCATCGGCGATCAGCGAGCGGTGGCAGCGCCACGGCACCGCTTCGGCGCACATCAGCACGCAACGCTGGCGCGCCGCCAGCGCGATCGCCTCGTCCAGATGGGCGGCGAATTCGGCGCTCTGCATGTAATCGGCATAGCCGCGAAACGACAGGTTGCGCCAGCCGGTATTGACGGAATCCTTGCGTGCGCGGCGCAGGCCGCCGAGCCCCGGCAGATGGGTGTAGCCGATGCCGTACGGTTGCAGCGACGCCGGCAGCGCATCGCCGTTGTACTGCGGATTGTGGCGCGAGCGCGGCACCGTGCGCACGTCCAGCACGTGCTGCACGCCGTTGGCCTGCAGCAGCGCGGCGAATTCGGCCAGCGGCCGCGTCGAGTGGCCGATCGTGCAAACCAGGATGTCCTGCGCTGTCTTTTCCATCGGATTGTGCCCGTGACCGCGATGATGCTTGGAGCGGCGAACGGCGCCGCGGTTCAGCCGCGCGCCAGAGCGCTGTCGATCAGCTCGATCCAGTGCCGTACCGGCGTGTCCGTGCCCGACTGCAGGTGCGTGACGCAGCCGATGTTGGCCGAGACGATCATCTCCGGCTGCGTCGCCTGCAGGTTCTTCAGCTTGTCGTCGCGCAGCCGGTACGACAGCTGCGGCTGCAGCACAGAATAGGTGCCGGCCGAGCCGCAGCACAGGTGGCTGTCGGCGCACAGCTGCACGTCGACGCCGGCGGCGCGCAGGATGCTCTCGACCTTGCCGCGGATCTGCTGGCCGTGCTGCAGCGTGCACGGCGGGTGCCAGGCGACGCGGCGCCCGATCGGGCCCGGCAGCTTTTGCAGCAGCGCCTCCTCGAAGTCCGGCAGCAGTTCGCTCAAGTCCTTGGTCAGCGCCGAAATGCGCGCCGCCTTCGCCGCATAGGTCTGGTCGGCGGCCAGCAAATGGCCGTATTCCTTGACCGTGACGCCGCAGCCGGACGCGGTCATCACGATCGCCTCGACCGCGCCGCTGTCGACGTACGGCCACCAGGCGTCGATGTTGCGCCGCATGTCGTCGAGGCCGCCGTCCTGGTCGTTCAGGTGGTAGCGGATCGCGCCGCAGCAGCCGGCACGCGGCGCCACGATCAGCTGCACGCCGAGCGCGTCGAACACGCGCGCGGTGGCGGCATTGATGTTCGGCGACAGCGCCGGCTGCACGCAACCATCCAGCAGCAGCATCTTGCGCGCATGCGCAGTGCGCGGCCAGACGCCGGCCGGCCGCGCCGGCGGCACCTTGTTCTTCAATACCGCCGGCAACAGCGGGCGCAGCAGCTGGCCGGTCTTCAGCGCCGGCGAAAACAGCCAGCGGCGCGGCAGTAGTTCCTTCAGCAGCGTGCGCGCAAAGCGCTGCGGCAGCGGCCGCGCCACCTGCTCCTCGACCACCTTGCGGCCGATGTCGACCAGCCGGCCGTACTGCACGCCGGACGGGCAGGTGGTTTCGCAATTGCGGCAGGTCAGGCAGCGGTCCAGGTGCAGCTGGGTGCTGGCGGAAGCCGGCTTGCCTTCCAGCACCTGCTTGATCAGGTAGATGCGGCCGCGTGGACCGTCCAGCTCGTCGCCCAGCAGCTGGTAGGTCGGGCAGGTCGCGGTGCAAAAGCCGCAGTGCACGCATTTGCGCAGGATGGCGTCCGCTTCCTCGCCTTCGCGCGTGTGCTTGATGAAATCGGCCAGGTTGGTTTGCATGGTGTGACGCCTACAAATCCGGATACATGCGACCGGGATTGAAAATACCGGCCGGATCGAAGCCGGCCTTCAGTCGCCGGTGAATCGCCGCCAGCGCCGGCGCCAGCGGCTGGAACACGCCGGCGCGC
>JBAUJK010000228.1:0-11096 GCA_049683695.1 Burkholderiaceae bacterium | reverse complement strand
ACCGCTACAAACTGCTGGCGTTCGTGCTGTCGGCGGCGCTGTCGGGGCTGGCCGGCGCCACCAAGACGGTGGTGCTGGGCTTTGCCACCTTGACCGACGTGCACTGGTCGATGTCGGGGCTGGTGGTATTGATGACGCTGGTGGGCGGCATGGGTACCCTGGCCGGGCCGATCGTCGGCGCGATCGTGATCGTCGCGCTGGAAAACCGGCTGGGCAACGTCGGCGACTTCCTCGCCAACACCACCAACATCGAATGGTTCAAGCAAATCGGCCAGTCGGTGACGATGGTGATCGGGGCGATCTTCATCGTTTGCGTGCTGGCATTCCGCCGCGGCATCGTCGGCGAAATCCTCGCCAAGTGGGGGAGCAACAAGGGCAGCAGCGCCGGCTAGCCGGAGCGGACCCAGCCCCCCCACCACTGCAGCAGCCCAAGCCAAAGGCCGGAGCGATCCGGCCTTTTTACTTTGTTGTGCCGTCGCTATTTCAGCGTGTACGGCGCGTCCTCGAACGAGCGTAGCGGCGGCAGGTCGTCGTACTGCGGTTCCCGTCCCTGCTGGCGGGCGGCGAAGGCTTCGCGCAGGTTGGCGCTGTGCCAGATGCCGGATTGCAGCCAGCCCATCTGCCGCAGCGCGTCGGCGGTGGCGTGGTCGCGCGCGTAGTGGATCGCCTGCTTGCTGCCCCAGATCGCGACCGGCGGCTTGGCGGCGATTTCGCGCGCCATCTGCAGCGCCGCCGCCACCGTTTCTTCCTGCGTGCCGAACACCTCGTTGACCAGCCCGAGCGCCAGCGCGCGCTGCGCCGGCAGGCGGCGCCCGGTGTAGGCCAGTTCGTGCACGACGCCTTCCGGGATCAGCTTCGGCAGCCGCTGCAAGGTGCCGAGGTCGGCCGTCATGCCGATGTTGATTTCCTGGATGCAGAAGAAGGCGTCGGCCGAGGCCAGCCGGATGTCGCAGGCGCACACCATGTCGACGCCGCCGCCGATGCAGCCGCCGTGGATCGCGGCGATCACCGGCATGCGCAATTGCTCGAGCTGGTCGAACGCGCGCTGCATGTCGGTCAGTTGCGGTGCGATGTTGGCGCGGCCGCCGGCGCTGCCATCGTCCAACGTGACGCCGCCGGGCGCGCCGAACACATCGAGCGCCATGCCGGCGGTGAAGTGCTTGCCGGTCGACGAAATCACCAGCGCGCGCGCCGGTGCGTCATCGTGCAGCCGCCGCAGGATCGCGGCCAGTTCGCGCCACCAGACCGGCTGCAGCGTGTTGAGCGCGGCCGGCCGGTTCATGGCCAGGTGCGCGACCTTGTCGGCGATGTCCAGCGTGAAGCATTGGTAAGTCATGCGGTCTCCTGTGGTGGCAAGGCGTGGCCGGCAGGCACGACCCTGAATACTCCCTTGATAGTCAGCCTATGCCGGGCGAATTTCCTCCGACTTCAAGACATACTCCCTGTCTTCTTTCCGTGCGGTACCGAAGCGCCGGCGGCGCAGCAGGCGGCGGGATAGAGCCGCTAATCTAGCACGCTCGTACTTTTTTCGCCCTATAATCGGATTCCCTTTTCCATCCACCCCGACCGCAAGAGGTAGTCATGGCCTTACCCGTCGTCCTGCAAAACCTGAGTCTGCCGGTGATCGCGTCGCCGATGTTCATCGCCAGCGGCCCGGCGCTGGTGGCGGCGCAGTGTAAGGCCGGCATCGTCGGCGCCTTCCCGGCGCTGAATGCGCGCCCGGCCGAGCAGCTCGACGTCTGGCTGACCGAACTGCAGGCGGAGCTGGCGGCGTTTGCCGCCGACAACCCGGGCAAGAAGGTCGGCCCGATCGCGGTCAACCAGATCGTGCACCAGTCCAACGACCGCTTGGCGCACGACGTCGAAGTGTGTGTCAAGCACCGTATCCCGATCATCATTTCCAGCCTGCGCGCGCCGCCGGCCGAGATGCTGGATGCGATCCATAGCTACGGCGGCATCGTGCTGCACGACGTGATTTCGATCCGCCATGCGCAAAAGGCGCTGGAAGCCGGCGTCGACGGCCTGATCCTGGTCGCGGCCGGTGCCGGCGGCCATGCCGGCGCGCTGTCGCCGTTCGCGCTGGTCGGCGAAGTACGCCGCTTCTTCGACGGCCCGGTGGCGCTGTCCGGTTCGATCGCCACCGGCGGCGCGATCCTGGCGGCGCAGGCGATGGGCGCCGACTTCGCCTACATCGGCTCGCGCTGGCTGGCCACGCGCGAATCGAACATCGACGAAACCTACCGCCAGGCGATCCTGGAATCGTCGGCGGCCGACGTCGTCTACACCAATCTATTCACCGGCGTGCACGGCAACTACCTGAAGAAATCGATCGTCGCCGCCGGCCTCGATCCCGACAATCTGCCGGTGGCCGACAAGACCAAGATGAACTTCGGTTCCGGCGGCAGCACCAGCGCCAAGGCCTGGCGCGACATCTGGGGCGCCGGCCAGGGCGTCGGCCTGATGGACGACGTGCCGTCGGTGGCGACCATGGTCGAGCGGCTGAAGGTCGAATACGACGCCGCCCGGGCGCGGCTGGCGCTCGGCTGACGCCGCGCCGGCGTCACTCCGCCCAGGCGGCGCCGGCGCTCCAGTCGTGGTCGCGCACGAAGTCGAACAGGAAGGCGGCAAAGGCGGATGCCGCCGGCGACAATGACGCGCTGCCGCGCGTGTAGACCAGGAATTTGCGCCGCACCTCGGGGTCCTGCAGCAGCCGCATCTGCAGCTTGTACAGTTTCACCAGCGATGCCGCGTACGGCAGGCAGGCGGTAACGCCGAGGCCGGCGCGCACCATGCTGAGCGCGGTGGTCATGAAGGCCACCTCATTGCTCGGGTGCAGGCCCGGCTCGCGGAAGGCGGCGTGCAGGTCGAGCGCCAGCCGTTCGGTGAACTGGCCCTGCAGCGCGATGAACGGATGGCGCATTGCGTCGTCCCAGGTAATCCGCTTCTGCTTTTCCAATGCGTGCCGGCGCGGGAACACCAGCATGAACGGCATCTCGAACAGCGTCTCGGCGCGGATTTCCGGCGCCGCCGGCCGTTCCGGGCCGATGCCGAAATCGACCTCGCCGCTGGCCACGCGCGCCAGCACGCTCTCGACCGCACAATCGGCGAGCCGGATCTGCACCGCCGGATGCGCCGCGTGCCAGGCGGCGATCACTTCCGGCAGCAGCGTGCAGGCGATCAGCTGCGGCGCGGCGATCCGTACCACGCCGCCTTGCAGCGCCTTCAAATCCTCGATCCGGTGCAGCGCGCCATCCAGATCCTGCAGGATCTTTTCCACCAGCGGATAGAAACCCTGGCCGATCTCGGTCAGGTCGATCCTGCGCGTGCTGCGGTCGACCAGCCGCACGCCCATCCCCTGTTCCAGCTCCTTCACCAGCCCGCTCAAGGCCGACTGCGTCACGTGCAGCGACTCGGCGGCGGCGGTGAAGCTGCCGCTGCGCACCAGCGCGACGAAGGCGCGCAGCTGGCGCAAGGTCACATTCATCAGCTTATCTTATGAATTCATTCAGAAATATCGTTTGAATGATAGTTCAAAACATCCTCTAATGGCGCTGCCCGCACCGTTTCCTGCCTGCCCGGCGCATGCGCGGCGTATCGCCGCGGCCCGAAAACCGGACGGCTTCGTTCTGCAATCCGATCGCATCACTCGTTGAATGGAGACAAACATGAAAATCCGGAAATTTCACCACGTCGCCTATCGCTGCGTCGACGCAAAGCAGACCGTCGAATGGTATGGGAAATATCTGAACATGGATTTCGTACTGGCGATCGCCGAGGACCAGGTGCCATCGACCGGCGCGCCCGACCCGTACATGCACATCTTCCTGGATGCCGGCGGCGGCAACATCCTCGCCTTCTTCGAGCTGCCGAACTCGCCGGCAATGGATCGCGACCGCAACACGCCGGCCTGGACCCAGCACCTGGCGATGGAGGTCGGCTCGATGGAAGAAATGCTGGAGACCAAGCGGCGACTGGAAGCGGACGGCATCGAGGTGATCGGCCCGACCGACCACACCATCTTCAAGTCGATCTATTTCCACGACCCGAGTGGTCACCGGCTGGAGCTGGCGGTCAACACCGGCACGCCGGAAATGATGAAGAAGCTCGACGAGGTCAAGTGGGACATGATCGAGGAATGGGCGCGCACCAAGCGGGCGCCGAAGCACGCCGCCTGGATGCACGACGGCAGTCATGGCGCCGACGCGCACTAGGCGGGAAGATGTTGGAACATCCGGCCGGCGGGACTCCTTGGCCGGGAAGTGGCCGGGAAGCGGCCGGAAGATTGGAGTAAGGAAATGAAACTAGCGAGTTTGAAAACTGGCGGCCGCGACGGCACGCTGGTGGTGGTCAGCCGCGACCTGAAACGTTATCAGCCGGTACCGGAGATCGCTGCCACGCTGCAGTCCGCGCTGGACGACTGGGAGCGCGCGGCGCCGCGGCTGCAACAAGTCTATGACGCGCTGAATGGCGGCGCCGCCGGCCAACCGTTCGTGCCCGAGCAATGCCATTCGCCGCTGCCGCGCGCCTACCAGTGGGCCGACGGCTCGGCCTACCTGAACCACGTCGAACTGGTGCGGCGCGCGCGCAATAGCGAAGTGCCGGCTTCGTTCTGGACCGACCCGCTGATGTACCAGGGCGGCTCCGATTCCTTCGTCGGCCCGCGCGATCCGATCGCGGTCGCCGACGAAGCCTGGGGCATCGACCTGGAGGCGGAGGTGGCGGTGATCACCGGCGACCTGCCGATCGGCGCTTCGGCCGAGCAGTGCGCGCAGGCGATCCGGCTGGTGATGCTGGTCAACGACGTCTCGCTGCGCAACCTGATCCCGGCCGAGCTGGCCAAGGGCTTCGGCTTCTTCCAGTCGAAGCCGGCCTCGGCCTTCTCGCCGGTGGCGGTGACGCCGGACGAGCTGGGCGACGCCTGGAGCGATGCCAAGGTGCACCTGCCGCTGGAGGTGGAGCTGAACGGCAAGCCGTTCGGTAAACCGAACGCCGGCGTCGACATGACCTTCAGCTTCGCGCAATTGGTCGCGCATGTGACGAAGACGCGCGAGCTGGAAGCCGGCTCGATCGTCGGCTCCGGTACCGTGTCCAACAAGCAGGGCGGCCTGCACGGCTCGTCGATCGAGCATGGCGGCGTCGGCTATTGCTGCCTGGCCGAGATCCGCATGTACGAAACCATCGAGACCGGCGCGCCGCAGACCGGCTTCCTGAAGTTCGGCGACACGGTGAAGATCGAAATGCGCGACGCCGCCGGCCGCAGCATCTTCGGCAGCATCGAGCAAACCGTGCGCCGCCCCGGCGAACCGACCTGAAGGAGCCACGATGCTGCAGCTCTACACCTATTTCCGCAGTTCCGCCGCCTACCGGGTGCGCATCGCGCTGAACCTGAAAGGGCTGGATTACCAGACGATCCCGGTCCACCTGCTGAAGGACGGCGGCCAGCAACTGCAGCCGGAATACCGGGCGCTGAACCCGGCGGCGCTGGTGCCGACCCTGAAGGAAGATGATCTGGTGCTGACGCAGTCGCTGGCGATCCTGGAATACCTGGAAGAGACGCGGCCGCAGCCGGCGCTGCTGCCGGCCGACGCCGCCGGCCGCGCGCGGGTACGGGCGCTGGCGCTGACGATCGCCTGCGACATCCATCCGCTGAACAACCTGCGCGTGCTGAGGTATCTCGACCACACGCTCGCCATCGGCGCCGACGCGCGCCAGGAGTGGTACCGCCACTGGACCGCAAACGGGCTGGCGGCGATCGAGGCGCACCTGGCGGCCGAGCCGGCCACCGGCCTGTTCTGCCACGGCGACGCGCCGACCATCGCCGATTGCTGCCTGATCCCGCAGGTGTTCAACGCCGAGCGCTTCGGGATCGACCTCGCCCCGTACCCGACGGTGCGCCGCATCGCCGCCCATTGCGCGACGCTGCCGGCATTCATCGCTGCGCATCCGGCGCGGCAGCCGGATGCGGAGTGAGTGGTTGATAGCCATATACTCCCTAGGCAGCCATCCTAAGTCGGGCGTATATTAATGTAAAAAAGCATATACTCCCAATTTGTTCGAATGGCCGCTTGCCGTCCGAGTCCCAGCATGCGTCGCAAGTCAGCGGCGGCCGCTGCGTAGCCATAGCTGGGCACGATGCCGGCAATGCTGGATATCAGGGCAGGTGTTCGGCTAGTTCTGAATTTGGTCGGCCAAGGCAGCGCTTCTATGGCGGTTGTGCCTCGGCAGCAGGCGGCCTGGAATGGGTTGTGCTTGCTGCATGGTGAGTTTCAGGCGCTGACATGGGCCTTATGCGCGCCTTCCAAGCCAACGAAGTGGTCATTCCGCAGCGGTTATTCACTGGCAGAAATCGACCCAATGCGGTCTGTCGGGAAGGTGGAAAGCGGGCGTTCGCAGTCGCTTAACGCCTAGGTTAACCGGCGTCATAGCCGAAGGCGGAGGGTACCGCTACAGACCATGAGAATGCCGAAGGCATGGCCTGTAGTGGCGTCCGCGTTGAACGACCAGTTAGGCTGGGCAGCGTAGGCACTATGTCTCATGTTCTGTTGACTCCTGTGCCCGAGCGTGATGGAGCTCTGCTAAAAAGCTAGTCATGGCATCAGCCTCATGCTTTAGGAAATTTGATAGTTGCGCTTGCTTCGGTTCGCGTACCAGGACGCCAGGAAGATTCGGTGAAAGGCGCCAGAAGGATACGCGCCTTAGAACTAAGATTAATGCGGACCCATCGCGAGCCCGGGGAATGAGTGATTGGCGGACAAAGTGGCGTGCCGCTCGACTGGATGATAAGCGATCGTGCCATGCCCCTGGAAACGACTTCGAGTGGTATGGTCCAGCTTCAATCACAGCAAATTGTTGTACGAGTAGATTCCTAGCTTCGGGTAGCGAAATCTTGGCTTTTTCAGCCAGCGTGCGCTCCAGCGTACCTAGCCTTCTGAGCCAGTATCGACCTGCACCAGTGTTCGCCGATTCCGGCAGAAGAGGATAGAAGCCAATTCCTTCTTGTCGTAGGTTCGAGTCGCATGCGGCCATGTGCTTCAGGTTTACATGATCGTCGTCGTAGTCCGATGGTGAGAACCCGGGATTGGCAAGCAACACAAAGACGGATGCTGTTTCAATGTTCCCGACGTACGGTTGCGGCTTCAAATTCAGATGTAATAAGCCGTGCAGTGACTGATCGCGGTTGAAGATACAAGCACGCCGCGAAGCTTGGCTATGACTCCATCTGAGCGAATTCCCGTCATTGAGGAATTTCATATCAGAAGGATGAACACCGCCATCAGCGTACTGTGACCAAAAGCGCTTTAACATTTCTTTTAGTGGCCTAACGTTGGAGGTAAGGGGTCGGCTGGAGGTGGCACGCGGGAAGACGGTCCCTCTTGACCGAAGGGTTGTGCGTCATTTGGATGTGCCGTTTGCTTGCCACCAAAGCGCCAGTTTCACGTAAGCGCGGAATGATACGAACAGGGCAAAAAAACTCGCGATATAGAACACTGCCAGCGCCCACGGCCATAAGAAATATATAACTCCGCTTAAGGCGAGGAACAGACTCAAGCTGGCGAGCAGTTGCAGCAGTTGGTAGAGCTTGCTCACTCGCCACGAGCGCAAGTGCGGAAAAGATCTCTCACCTATATGCAAATAGAGTTCAATAACAACCGCTAAACACAGCCATATTGGCGTAGCAATCGAACAACCAATGACGGCTAACGCAAGTGAAGTTTCTTTGGCTCCTACCTGGGTTAGTGCTACTAAGATCGCCGTAGTTAACGCAGCGCCTGCCAAAAAGGTATTGCGGATCAAACTAAGCTGATCAAATGTAGTGTTGGCAAGCATTTGTTGGACCATATTCTCGACAGGTTTACCCATTACAGCTGCATCCTAGAAATGGCGCACAACGTCTGAATTCACCGGCTTGCGCGGCTTTTCGCGCAGGTCCGGTGGAATGATGGGTTGGGCGGCTACGCATCTTCGGAGACATAGGCGATAAATGCCTTTCCCATTTGACTGGTGCGTGACTCGACCATGCCGTTACCGGTCATCGTTACGTTGAGGAACTGGCCTTGGTGAATGAGGCCGCGTGCCTGGAGATCACGAACGAGTTGCTCGTAGACTTCACGCCGACCACGAAGGCTAGGAAAGCAATGTTCGACGACGGCGGATGGCCCGCCCATTCCCCACCCGGGGTACTGGATGTTGTGTTTCTCCATCCAGCGCAAAGGGCCGTCAAAGAGTGCGAGCAAACTCAAGTGAGCGGGAGATAGCTCATCGACGAATTGAAGAAACATGAGTTGAAGCTGCTCATCTGGGCCATTGGGCAGCCCCGCATGAAGCACCGCGCCTCGTAGTGCTTGGAGCTTTTCATCTTGATGGTTTCGGAGAGCGATCTGGGTCGCTTGAAGTGCGACCGTTACAAAGACCTCGTTTTGCGACAGCGTTTCGGAGGAAAGGTTTGCAACCCGCTGCTCCAGCTCAGACACGACCTCAGCCAGTTGTTTGAACCACTTCTCGCGCCGACGTTCGATTGGCGGGGCAAAGATCGTTTCGAGCATTACCGATAGCGGCCCGCCTGCCGTGGGAACCGTGCTGGCGATGCTCTTCACGATGGCGTGGGCTGTGTCGCCGATAGTCTTGTCCGGTGGATTTTCCATATGCGCTCCTAAGACGCCCAACGTTCAAGGTAAGGAGCTAGCTGCAAGCGGGCAATGCCCGCTGTAAGCCAGTTCCGCTTGACCGCAGTGTTAGCCATCTTTACCTGCGCCCACGAGAGCAAGTGCGCAATGCCTCGATTGCCGAATTGAACGAGCGGATTGCCCAATTCAAGGAATCTACAAACTCTTCCGGGTCTTCAGCATCACGCGCACGTCGCGCACGTGTGGCGGCACTATCGAATTCCATTTGAGCCATGTCGCACCGGCAATCCATTGCAGCCATAGAGGCATCATCAAGGGCACTCTTTGCACGCCGCGCATAATCCTTGGCGTCTTCAAAATCAGTCTCGTTCGCTGCCCGTTTAAGCTTGGTTCGGGCGTCATCAACCACGTATGAGAGCATGCTGCAATTGCTCGCATTGGCAAACGGAGCAAAGACTGTAAGTGTCAGCACAAGCGCGGCATTACACCCATACAACAAGAGTTTTTGCATTCTCCGAGTCCTCGCTCTGATGCCTAACTATCTATTTAGACGGACAGCAGCCCTCTGATTAACTTCCCGCCCTGTCCGTCTAACTGGACAAGCCAAATTGTCGCAAGCGCTTGATGCGCGGTTGTTATGACAATGTACTGCGCAAATACACAGTATTAAATAACCATAAAAAACTCCGCTGAGTTTAACCCTCTAGTTACAAACAATACAAGGCAGCAAAAACTGCTGGGCCAGCTCCGACGCTGCATCCGCGACAAGCACGATAGTCTGCGTACAGAGGACGCCTATGTTCACTGGGCACGCTGGCTCAGTCGATTTCATGGCTTGCGCCACCCGGCAGAAATGGGGGCTGCGGAAGTACAGGCATTCCTGTCTTATCTCGCGAATGATCGTAAAGTCGCCGCCTCAACGCACAATCAGGCACTGTGTGCCTTGTTGTTTCTGTACAAGCGGGTTTTGCAGATTGGACTGCCATGGATGGAGCAATTGCACTGGCTTAACCGCCCGCCGAGACGTCCAACGGTGTTGATGGCTGCAGAAGTAGTTGCGCTGCTGGGCGCGATGTCCGGTACCTATGCGCTTATCGCCCGCCTCTTATACGGGACCGGCATGCGGCTGATGGAATGGATGACCCTGCGTATCACGGACCTTGTTTTCGAACGGCGTGAAATTACAGTCCGGAACGGAAAGGGGGACAAGGATCGTATGGCTGTATTGCCGCTTTCGCAAGTCGCCCCGTTACGCGATCACTTGGCAACTGTACGCGCTTTGTTTGACGACGACGACGGCGGCGATGGCGAACGCGAACAAGGGCATGGTACGGGCGTCTTTCGGTGGTGGAGGCCGGCGTCGGCCGGTCTGCGGGGCTTGACGACCAGGCAAAAATCCCGAAGCGCTAGTCCGCCTGGGCGGCGAACCCTTCGCTGGTGCTCAAGGCATAGACCAGCAGGAAGGTGCCGCCCGACGGGCTGATAAATTCCGTGTCCCGGCTGCCGGCGGGCGCGACCGTGGAGCAGCCCGCATGCAGGCGGCGGCCGTTCTGGATCACTTCGCCTTCCAGCACGAACAGGAATTCGGCGTCCGTGTGCAGGTGCGCCGGGAACGAGGCGCCGGGCTGGAAACGGACCAGCTGCATCGCGCGCCCATTGGCTTTGCCGAGGTTCTTCACCTCGACTCCGCGCGCGAACTTGGACGGCGTCCAAGGCAGGTCGGCGTGGCAGGTAAAAATCAAATCGCCGCCGGTATCGCTCATAGGAATCCTCGTCCTCTTTGTTCGGAGCCGGCGCGCCGGCGCTAGCGCGGCTTGGCGTCGGCGCAGGCCAGCATGGCGTCGCCGAGCGCGTGCTGTCCTTGCGCCTTCAGCGCCTCGCCGGCGCCACGGATGTCGCGTTCTTCCTTGTTCTGGCTCAGCTTCGACTTGCCGACCAGGCGCGTGATGTCGATCTCCAGGCCGACGATTTTCTTAAGCATCGCATCGATGTATTCCGCCGGGCTGTCGCTCATCTTCCACGGTACCGGCTGGGCGGCTTCGTGGGTCCGGGTCAGGCGCGCCACCACGCCGCGCACGAAGCGCTCGTCGTCGCGGATGGCGATGCGTCCGTGGGCATGCACCACCATGTAGTTCCAGGTCGGCACCTGCTGGTGGAATTGGTGCTTGGATGGATACCAGTTCGGCGAGATATACGCATCGGCGGCGCGGAACACCACCAGCACTTCGTCGCCGTCGGCGACGTCCTGCCACACCGGGTTGGCGCGCGCCACGTGGGCGAGCAGCACGCCCATCGCGCCGCGCCCGGGATCGAGTTCGAACGGGATATGGTTGGCATCCAGTCCGCTGGCGCCGTGCGTGACCAGCATGCCGAACGGATGCCGCGTGATCAGTTCATGCAGAACCTCGGTGCGCGATTCATCGAAATGGGCAGGTAGATACATGCTGGTTCTCCGCGTCCTGGGTTTGATAG
>JBAUJK010000227.1:0-2162 GCA_049683695.1 Burkholderiaceae bacterium | reverse complement strand
GCGCCACCGGCTGCAGCGCGTCGAACTCGGCGCCGCGCCGCTGGCGCTACCGAGCGCGGCGGACCGCCTCTTCATCTATTGCGCCGCCGGCAGCGTCGCCTGCCGCACGACAGACGCTGCCGACATCCGGCTCGCAGCCGGCGAGGCGCTGCTGGCCGATCGCGCCGACACGCCGCCGACGCTGACTGCGGATGCCGGCGCGCTGCTGTATCTGACGTACCTGAACCTGGAAGGAAATCCCGATGACTGACACTCTCTCGCCGCGCTGGGACGCGCTGTGGCACAACCTGCACTTGGCAACGCTGGCTCCGGACAGCGACGGCTACGGCGAAATTCGCGACGGCGCGCTCGCCGTCAAGGATGGCCGCATTGCCTGGATCGGCCCGCGTGCGGAACTGCCGGCCGGCTGGCAGGCGGCGGCCGAGCATGACGCCGGCGGCGCCTGGGCGACGCCCGGGCTGGTCGACTGCCATACCCACGTCGTCTATGCCGGCAACCGCAGTGATGAATTCGAAGCGCGCCTGAACGGCGTCGCCTACGAGGAAATCGCGCGCCGCGGCGGCGGCATCGTCTCCACCGTGCGCGCCACGCGCGCGGCGTCCGAAGAGGAACTGCTGGCCGCCAGCCTGCCGCGCGTGAAAAACCTGCTGGCTGAAGGCGTGACCACGCTGGAAATCAAGTCCGGCTACGGCCTCGACCTGGCCGGCGAAACCAAGATGCTGCGCGTCGCGCGCCGCCTCGGCGCGACGCTGCCGGTGCGCGTCAAGACCACCTTCCTCGGCGCCCACGCGCTGCCGCCGGAATACGCGGGCCAGGCCGAGGCCTACATCGACGCGGTCTGCCACGACATGCTGCCGGCGCTGAATGCGCTCGGCCTGGTCGACGCGGTCGATGCGTTCTGCGAAAACATCGGCTTTTCGCCGGCGCAGACCGAACGCGTGTTCCAGTCGGCGACGCGGCACGACCTGCCAGTCAAGCTGCATGCGGAACAGTTGTCGGACCAGGGCGGCGCGGCGCTGGCGGCGCGCTACCATGCGCTATCGGCCGACCACCTGGAGTATCTGTCGGAAGCCGGTATCGCGGCAATGAAGGCGGCCGGCACCGTCGCCGTGCTGCTGCCGGGCGCGTTCTACTTCCTGCGCGAAACCAAGCTGCCGCCGATCGCCGCGCTGCGCGCCGCCGGCGTGCCGATCGCGATCGCCACCGACTGCAACCCCGGCACCTCGCCGCTGACCTCGCTGCTGCTGACGATGAACATGGCCTGCACGCTGTTCCGGATGACGCCGCAGGAAGCCCTGGCCGGCGCGACCCGGCACGCCGCGCGCGCGCTTGGACTGGCGAATGAAATCGGCACGCTGGAAGTCGGCAAGGTCGCGGATTTCGCGCTGTGGGACATCGAGCGCCCGGGCGACCTGGCGTACGCGATCGGCGGCAATCCGTGCCGGCAGGTGGTCAACGGCGGAGTGGCGCGCACGCCGTTCGTCTGACGCGATCGGCTGTGCGCATGCGTAGTAAACGCGCACTAGCTACGGGCTCAGGACAAGGCAGAGGGGGCGCGAGAAATCGACCCAAACCGCGGATACCTACTCCCCCTCCCGTAGCCGCGCCGGCGCAACATGCCGAGCAAGGATTCAAGACACAATAGGCGCTTTTTTTGGATAGCCGAATTTTCTGGGTATTCCCCTATTTCCATCCCATCGAGCAACATCTCCAGGAAATACACGGTAACCAACAACGGCAGATGATCGTCCTCGACCTCCGCTGTTTTCAAATAATCCCTGCAAGTTTCGCTGCGCCACAACAATTCGAGCTGATCAAGAACTTTGTCTGGATTCCAACCCTGAACCAGGATCCCGAACTGCACGACGAAATGACAGGCATCGAATAGTGGGATGCCATGGGTAAAGCCGCGTTCCCAATCAAAAACGTAGAGGGAGTCCTGACTATTTTTTGGGTAGTAGTGGATATTCCAGGGTACAAAATCGCCGTGCACCAAGCAATGGCGAATCGGTTTTTCCGGCGCCACCGCCAAGACGGCTAAGGCCTGATTTAACACATCAAGTTGGGCGGCCGGCATGCTGCCCATTATTTTGTCCACGCGCGCGATCCAGTTCCGCCGAATCATGAAATCCTTGGGAAAAAGCATCTTCCCCTCATCAAGC
>JBAUJK010000226.1:0-2535 GCA_049683695.1 Burkholderiaceae bacterium | reverse complement strand
GCGAAGGTGTCGACGAAGATCGCCGCGCGCTGCAGCGCGCGGTGGTCGCATTCGCGCATGTCGGGCTTGAAGCCGCCGACCAGGTCGAGGTGGCTGCCAGGCCGCAGCCAGTCGCCGAGCACGATCGGCTGCCGGCTGGTGGTGGCGCAGCTGACGATGTCGGCGGCGCCGACCGCGGTTGCCAGCGCGTCGGGCGCGACCGTCTCCAGCACCACCGCGGGCGGCAGTTCCTGGCGCCGCAATTGGTCCAGCGTCGCCTGCGCCTTGGCGGCGTCGCGACCCCAGACGCGGATGCGCCGGATCGGGCGCGCCGCGCAGTGCGCCGCCGCCAGGTAGGGTGCCAGCGTGCCGGTGCCGACCAGCAACAGCTCGGCGCTGTCGGCGCGCGACAGATAGGTCGAAGCCAGCGCCGACGCGGCGGCGGTGCGGCGCAGCGTCAATTCCTCGCCATCCATCAGCGCCAGCGGCACGCCGCTGGCTGCATCGAACAGCACGAACACCGAATGCACGGTCGGCACGCCGCGCGCGGCATTGCCAGCGGCCACCGTGACCAGCTTCACGCCCATCTTTTCGGCCGGCTGCCAGGCCGGCATCAGCAGCAGCACGGCGGCGTCGGGATCGTCGGGCGCCGGCCGGTGCACGTGCCGCGTCGGCGCCTGCATGGCGCCGCGAAAGGCGTCGCGCAGCGCCTCGATCAGCACGGGATAGGGCAGGGCGGCGCGCAGTTCGGCGGCGGCGATGAACGGAGTCATGGGAGGCAGGGGCGGAAAATTGGATGCCCAGCGTAGCCAGCGCCGCCGCGGCTGTCAAACCGGCGGTGCGAAAGGCAATATGAAAACAGAGAGTATGGTGAAAAAACCGCCCATGTCGGGCGTTCCGCCTGCGGCTTTGAAAATGCTGGGTGGAGTATAAAAAAACTTACGGCGCCGGCGTCTTGTCGGGTGCACGCTGCAGCCGGATCGGCGCGACCTTGGCGGCGCCGTTGGCGGGCGGGATGCCGGTCCCCTGCAGCAGGCTGGCCAGCGTGCTGCGGTCGAGCACCGCCAGGAAGGCGCCGACCGCCGAATGCAGCACGCCCTGCAGGCCGCAGGCGGGCGCCAGCGTGCAGCGGTTGTGCTCGACGTCGAAGCATTCGGCCATGAAGAAATCGGGCTCGGTGGCGCGGATCACCGCACCGAGGTTGATGTCTTCCGGCGCCAGCTTCAGCCTCAGGCCGCCGTTGCGCCCGCGCACCGTTTCCACCAGGCCAGCCACGCCCAGCTGGTGCACCACTTTCATCAAATGATTCTTGGAAATGCCGTAGGCATCGGCGATGTCGCGGATCGTGGTGGAACGGCCCTGCTGGCGGCCGAGATAGATCAGGGTGCGCAGCGTGTAGTCGGTGTAGGTGGTCAGTCGCATTGCAGCAAAGCTCTTTCGATATTGACGGTTTTGGTATTGCAATCCGTTCGCGTCAATTGTAGCATTCGAAATATATCTTTAAACGGAATTTTCATGAACACGTCCAGTTTGCATCCGCCCTCGACAGCGGCGCCGGCACCGGCGGGTTTCCCACTGCTGCGACTGGCGTTCCGACCATTTTATCTGCTGGCGGCGCTGCTGGCGGCGCTGGCGATTCCGCTGTGGCTTGCCAGCTATTACGGCCACCTGCCGGCCCTGCCGAACGTCGGCCTGGCCTGGCATGCGCACGAAATGGTGTTCGGCTTCGCGATCGCGGTGGTGATCGGCTTCCTGTATACCGCCGGCCGCGCCTGGACCGGCCTCGACACGCCGCGCGGGCTGCCGCTGGCGCTGATCGCACTGCTGTGGATCGCCGGCCGCGTCGCCATGCTGGTGGCGCCGGCGCCGATCGCGGCGGTGGTCGACATCCTGTTCCTGCCGGTCGCCGCGGTGCCGCTGTACCTGGTGCTAAAGCGCGCCAACAACAAGCGCAACCTGTTCCTGATCCTGCTGCTGGCGCTGCTGACGGTGGCCAATGTGCTGTATCACTGCGCGCTGGCCGGCGCGATCGCGCTGTCGCCGCTGACGCCGGTCGAAGGGGCGATCTTCGTCATCGTGCTGCTGGAGTCGATCATCGGCGCGCGCGTGATCCCGACCTTCACCAAGAATGCGCTGCCCGGCGTCGCGCCGGTGGTCGACGTCAAGCGCGACCGCGTCAGCGTGGTGCTGATCGTGCTGGCGGCTGCTGCCTGGGTGCTCGGCCTGCCCGGTCCGCTGGCGGCGGCGCTGGCGACGGCCACCGCGGTGTCGCTGGCGATCCGGCTGATCGGCTGGAAGCCGTGGACCACCTGGCGCGTGCCGCTGCTGTGGATCCTGCACCTGTCGTACGCGTGGATCGTGGTCGGCTTCCTGCTACTGGCGGCGGCCGAGCTCGGCGCGCTGCCGGTCAGCGCCGCGCTGCACGCGCTGACGGTCGGCTCGATGGCTGGCCTGATCATCGGCATGATCACCCGCACCGCGCTCGGCCATACCGGCCGGCCGCTGAAGGCCGGCAGCGCCGAGACCACGATGTACGCGCTGGTCCAGGTCGGCGCC
>JBAUJK010000225.1:0-5452 GCA_049683695.1 Burkholderiaceae bacterium | reverse complement strand
GGCTCAGGCCCTCGGCGAACAGTTCGCGCCGGCGCGAGGCCTGCGCCAGCGACTGCACGTAATCGATCAGCGCCGGCGATGCGTGGATCTGCGCCAGTGCCGCGCGCGCTTCCAGCAGCTGCGCCGGCTGCATCAGCGCCGGCAGCGCCTTCAGCAGCGCGCGCCGGTCAACGCCCTCCAGCAGCGCGCGCTCGGCGGCGGCGTCCGGATAGCCGAGCGAGATGCACATCAGAAAGCGGTCCAGCTGCGACTCCGGCAGCGGGAAGGTGCCGATCTGGTGGCTCGGATTCTGCGTCGCGATCACGAAGAACGGTTCCGGCAGGTCGCGCGTGACGCCGTCGGCGCTGACCTGTCGCTCTTCCATCGCTTCCAGCAGCGCCGACTGCGTTTTCGGCGTGGCGCGGTTGATTTCGTCGGCCAGCAGCACCTGCGTGAACACCGGGCCGGGATGGAACACGAAGCCGTTCTTCTCGCGCTCGAACACCGACACGCCGACCACGTCGGCCGGCAGCAGGTCGCTGGTGAACTGCACACGGGAAAAGCGCAGCCCGAGCGCGGTCGCCAGCGCATGCGCCAGCGTGGTCTTGCCGACTCCCGGCACGTCCTCGATCAGCAGGTGGCCGCCGGCCAGAAGGCAGGCCAGCGCCTGCCGGATCTGCGCGTCCTTGCCGACAACGATCTGGCCGACCTGCTGCGCAACTGCATGAATTTTGCTGAACATCGATGGTCCCGCGGCGGTCCGAACCGGCGGCGGTTTCTTGGTTAAACTACAGGGATTCTATTCGAGAAACCCCGGCCCGGCCGCCCGCGCGGCGGGACAATGCCGCTGCACCTGCCATGACTACCGCCGTCTATACCCATCCCGAGTGCAGCCGCCATGAAATGGGTTCATGGCACCCGGAATGCCCGGAGCGGCTGCAGGCGATCGAGGACCAGCTGATCGCCAGCCGCATCGACGCTTTCCTGCTGCGGCGCGAGGCGCCGGCGGCGGACCTGGCCGAACTGCGGCGCGTGCACAGTGACAGCGCGATCGGGCTGGTGCGCGACAACCTGCCACACCCCGGCGGCGAATCGGCGTATTACCCGCTGGACGGTGACACCTCGCTGAACGCCCACAGCTGGGACGCGGCGCTGCACGCGGCCGGCGCCGCAGTGGCGGCCACCGACGCCGTGCTGGCCGGCGAGATCGACAATGCCTTTTGCGCGATCCGCCCGCCCGGCCACCATGCGCGGCCGTCGATGCCGATGGGATTCTGCCTGTTCAACAACGTCGCCATCGCCGCCCGCCACGCGCTCGAAGTGCACGGGCTGGAACGGGTGGCGATCGTCGATTTCGACGTCCACCACGGCAATGGCACCGATGAAGCGTTCGCCACCGATCCGCGCGTGCTGATGGTCAGCTTTTTCCAGCATCCGTTCTATCCATACAGCGGCAGCGGCGAGCAGCGTGCCAACGCGGTCAACGTGCCGGTGCCGGCCTACAGCGACGGCGCCGTGGTACGCCGGCTGGTGACCGAGCGATGGCTGCCGGCGCTGCATGCGCAGCGGCCGCAGATGATCTTCATCTCGGCCGGCTTCGACGCCCACCGCGAAGATGAAATGGCGCAGATGAAGCTGGTCGAGGACGACTACGCCTGGATCACCGAGCAGGTGATGGCGGTGGCGCAGCAATACGCGCATGGGCGCATCGTCAGCTGCCTGGAGGGCGGCTACAACCTGTCGGCGCTCGGGCGCAGCGTGGTCGCGCATCTAAAGGTACTGGCGCAGCTGGAATGAGGCGCTTGCTGGCCGGCCGTGGACGGCGCGCCCGGCTATGGGCACGACCGGGTGATCGACGAGTTGGCGGTGGGAAATTGATCGCCGGCCACACCGGCGGCGCGGTTGAGCACGCGGCGCTGCGCCGCCTTGGCGCAGGCCGCCGGTAAAAATACCGGGAAGGCCGGATTTTGCGCACGGCGGCCGCATCTTGACGCACAATTGGGATACCGGAGTTGACTTTCCGGCATCGTTTGCTCAGGTCCCATTCCCGTCCATTACCGTGCCATCGTCATGAATCCCTTCAATCTCGGACTCGACCGTAACGCGGCCAATTACGCGCCGCTGACCCCGCTGACCTTCATCGAACGCGCCGCCGCCGTCTCGCCAGAGCGGCTGGCCGTGATTCACGGCGCGCTGCGCCTGACCTGGCGCCAGGAATATGAGCGTGCGCGCCGGCTGGCGTCGGCGCTGGCCGCGCGCGGCATCGGCGAAGGCGACACGGTGGCGGTGATGCTGCCGAACACGCCGCCGATGGTCGACGCCCATTTCGGCGTGCCGATGACCGGCGCGGTGCTGAATACGCTCAACACCCGGCTGGATGCCGATTCGATCGCGTTCCAGCTGGCGCACGGCGCGGCGAAGGTGGTGATCGTCGACCGCGAATTCTCGGCGACGATGCGGCAGGCGCTGGCCGGGCTGCCGCAGCAGCCATTGGTGATCGACGTCGACGATGCCGAGTACGACGGCCCCGGCGAGCGGATCGGCGAGATCGAGTACGAGCAATTCCTGGCCGGCGGCGATCCGGACTACGCCTGGCAGAATCCGTCCGACGAATGGAACGCGATCGGCCTGAACTACACGTCGGGCACCACCGGCAATCCGAAGGGCGTGGTGGTGCACCACCGCGGCGCCTACCTGAACGCGGTGTCGAACATCATGGTGTGGTCGCTGCCGCGCCATCCGGTCTACCTGTGGACCTTGCCGATGTTCCACTGCAACGGCTGGTGCTTCCCGTGGACGGTGGCGGCGCAGGCCGGCGTCAACGTCTGCCTGCGTCGGGTCGAGGCGCAAGCGATCTGGAATGCGATACGCGAACACAAGGTCACGCACTACTGCGGCGCGCCGATCGTGCAGAGCCTGATCCTGAACGCGCCGCCCGAGCTGCGCGAAGGCGTCACGCATCAGGTGTCGGCGATGGTCGCCGGCGCGGCGCCGCCGGCGGCGATGATCGAGGGGATGGAGCAGCTCGGCTTCGACCTGACCCACGTCTATGGACTGACCGAAGTCTACGGGCCGGCGGTGGTCTGCGAAAAGCAGCAGGAGTGGGACGCGGCCGACATCGGCGAGCGCGCGCGGCTGAACGCGCGCCAGGGCGTACGCTATCCGCTGGAGGAAGCGGTGACGGTGCTTGACCCGGACACGATGCGGCAAGTGCCGGCCGACGGCGAAACCATCGGCGAGATCATGTTCCGCGGCAACATCGTGATGAAGGGCTACCTGAAGAATGAAGAGGCGACCCGCGACGCCTTCGCCGGCGGCTGGTTCCATTCCGGCGACCTGGCGGTGATCCATCCGGACGGCTACATCAAGATCAAGGACCGCAGCAAGGACATCATCATTTCCGGCGGCGAAAACATTTCCAGCATCGAGGTCGAGGACGTGCTGTACCGCCATCCGGCGGTGCTGGCCGCCGCCGTGGTGGCGATGCCGAGCGAGAAATGGGGCGAGACGCCGTGCGCCTTCATCGAGTTGCGTCCCGGCGCTACGGTTACCGAGCAGGACATCGTCGCCCATTGCAAGCAGCACCTGGCCGGCTTCAAGGTGCCGCGCGCGGTGGTGTTTTCGGCGCTGCCGAAGACCTCGACCGGCAAGATCCAGAAGTTCGAACTGCGCCAACGCGCCGGCTCGGTATCGGCGATCGACGTCTGACCGCGGCGCGATGCTGTACTACGCGATCAAGGTATTGGTTTCGGCAATCCTGATCGTGGCCATTTCGGAGTTGGCCAAGCGCAGCAGCGCGCTCGGCGCCTTGCTGGCGTCGCTGCCGATCACCTCGCTGCTGGCGTTCATCTGGCTGTACCGCGAGACGCATTCGATAGAAAAAGTGGCGCTGCTGTCGACCGGCATTTTCTGGCTGGTGCTGCCGTCGCTGCTGCTATTCGTGCTGTTGCCATGGTTTCTCAGGCTGGGCTGGGGGTTCTGGCTCAGCCTCGGGCTGGCCTGCGGCTTGACGGCGTTCGGCTACTGGCTGATGAGCTGATCCCTGCGCCGCTGGGGAATCCAGATCTGAACGAATGGAGCAATCCAGCGCCTGCCGCAAGTCCGTAAAATAGCGCCTTGTCCCCCAGCCGCAGAACTCGCATGTCCATCCAATGGTTTCCCGGTCACATGAACGCCGCCCGCCGCCAGGCGGCGGAGGCGATGGAGAAGGTCGACCTGGTGATCGAGGTGCTGGATGCGCGGCTGCCGCAGGCCAGCTGCAATCCGATGATCGAGGAGCTGCGCCGCCACCGGCAGCGGCCCTGCCTGAAGATCCTGAACAAGAGCGACCTGGCCGACCCGGCCGCGACGCAAGCCTGGCTGGCCTTCTACAACGCGCAAAAGGATGTGCAGGCGGTGGCGCTGTCGTGCAAGAAGCCGGCCGACGTCGCCCGCGTGCCGAAGCTGTGCATGGCGCTGGCACCGCACCGCGGCACCGCGCTGAAGCCGCTGCGCATCATGATCATGGGCATCCCCAACGTCGGCAAGTCGACGCTGATGAACGCGCTGCTGAAGCGGCGCGTGGCCAAGGTCGGCGACGAGCCGGCGGTGACCAAGGCGCAGCAGAAGCTCTACCTCGGCAACAACATGGTGCTGATCGACACCCCCGGCATGCTGTGGCCGAAGATCGAGCATGCCAGCGACGGCCTGATGCTGGCCGCCAGCCACGCGGTCGGCAGCAACGCACTGATCGAGGAAGAAGTCGCGACCTTCCTGGCTGGCTTGCTGCTGGAGCGCTATCCGCAATTGCTGGCGGCGCGCTACGGCCTGCAGCCGGACGGCATGGACGGCGTCGCCGTGGTCGAGGCGGTCGCGCAGAAGCGCGGCTATCGGTTGAAGGGCGGCGCGCCCGACCTGGAAAAGGCGGCGCACACGCTGCTGCTCGACTACCGCAGCGGCGCCCTGGGCCGCATCAGCCTGGAAACGCCGGCTTCGCGCGAGCGGCTGCTGGCACAGACGCAGGTGGAGGCGGAAGCGCCAGCGGCTCTACCTGCCGTTGCCGCCAGCCAGGCCGATCCGGAAGATTAGGGAGTATACTGTAAAAATTACCTCTACACGCCCGGTATTGAAGGGTGGTGCCGGGAGTATATGAATCGAGCCATGGCGGTGTCGGTCCGCGCCGCCTTTTCACGCCCACTTCGCACAGGAGCCGCCATGTCCGCTGTCACCACCCCCGCCGCCGAACCCCCGTATGTGCTGAAAACCGAAGCCGCCGGCATCGTAACGCTGACGCTGAACCGCGGCGAGCGCTTCAACGCGCTGTCGGAACAGATGCTGGCCGCGCTGCAGGCCGAGCTGGACGCGATGGCCGCCGATCCGCAAGCGCGCGTGGTGGTGCTGGCTGCCGCCGGCCGCGCCTTCTGCGCCGGTCACGACCTGAAGCAGATGATCGCCGGCGGCGACGACGGTCAAGGCCCGTCGGCCGCCTACTACA
>JBAUJK010000224.1:0-1676 GCA_049683695.1 Burkholderiaceae bacterium | reverse complement strand
GTCTTCACCCCTGACAAAAGTGTCTTTTTAAGAGACAATGTGGCGGTCCGGGAAAGCCCGGGCCGGCCGCCACCACGGCCGCGGCATCGCCTGTTCCGGCACCCCGGCGCCCGCCGGCTCTGCCTTCGATCGCCGCCATTCCCGCGCCCTTTCGCGGCGCCGCCCGGGGACCGCACCCCGTCTGCAACTGTTTTTGGAAAGACTGAATGACCTCTCCTGAAATACCCGCCTTCGGCGTCCTGGTCGCCGATCCGCAAGGAAACGTCCTGTGCGCCACCGGCTTCGCCAGCGATCCGGCGATCCAGAAAAGGCTGCTGCAGGGCCTGGCGAAGAAGCGCCAGCAGGGCAGCGGACTGGTGGCGCTGGAAGGCCCGCTGCACCTGCTGGCGATCTTTCGCGTCACGCCCGACGCGATCGTGTTCCTGATCCATGCCGCCAGCGGCGAATCGACGCTGTTCGATTTCATCGCCAGCGTCGATTTCGCCCACGCGATCTTCAGCTACTTCGTCAACAGCCCGTACGAATCGCTGGTGGTGGTGGACGACCAGGCGCGCATCAAGTTTGTGCCGCCGGTGCACGAGCAGTTCTTCGGCATCCGGCGCGGCGAGGGAATCGGCAAGCACGTCACCGAGGTGATCGAAAACACCAACCTGCACGAGGTGGTGCGCACCGGCAAGGCCGAGATTGGCAAGCTGCAGGAAATGGGCGGCGTCACGCGCGTGGTGGCACGCATCCCGATCACCGAAAACGGCAAGGTGGTCGGCGCGGTCGGCCGTGTCATGTTCAAGGGCCCGGAAACGGTGCGCGAACTGAGCCGCGAAGTGACCAAGCTGCGCACCGAGGTCGAGTTCTACCGGCGCGAACTGTCGGGCCTGAAACGGCGCTCGTACAGCCTGGAGCAGATGGTCGGCAAGAGCGACGCGATCCGCCAGCTGAAGGCCGACATCATCAAGGTGGCGCCGCTGCAGGTGCCGGTGCTGATCGTCGGCGAAAGCGGCACCGGCAAGGAACTGGCGGCGCATGCGATGCATGGCTTGAGCCCGCGCAATGAAAACCAGATGGTGTTCGTCAACGCCGCCGCGCTGCCCTCCGGGCTGGTGGAAAGCGAGCTGTTCGGCTACGAGGCCGGCGCCTTCACCGGCGCCGAGAAAAAGGGCCGCAAGGGCAAGTTCGAGCTGGCGGACAAGAGTTCGCTGTTCTTCGACGAAATCGGCGACATGCCGCCGGAAATCCAGGTCAAGCTGCTGCGCGTGCTGGAGGACGGCATGTTCGAGCGGGTCGGCGGCGACCGCGCCCGCCATTCGGATTTCCGTCTGATCTGCGCCAGCAACCGCGACTTCCAGGGCATGATCAACGCCGGCGAATTCCGGCTCGACCTGTACTACCGCATCAGCGGCGTGACGATCCGCATGCCGAGCCTGCGCGAACGGCTGGAAGACATCCCGGACCTGGTCGACAATTTCCTGGCCGCCTTCGCCGCGCGCCAGCGCACCTCGGTCAACCGGGTCGATCCGCGCGTCTACGACTACCTGCGCGAACTGTCGTGGCCGGGCAACGTGCGGCAGCTGCTGCATGAAGTGGAAAAGGCGGCGATCTTCTGCGACGGTCCGGAAATCACGATCGAGGATTTCCGGCCGTTGACCGCGATCGCCGCGCAGCGCAACCCGGCCGCTACC
>JBAUJK010000223.1:0-2447 GCA_049683695.1 Burkholderiaceae bacterium | reverse complement strand
GCGCGTGGTTGCGCACCAGCACCGCGATGTCGCCCGGCTGCCGCGGCCGGCCGTCGAGCATGACCTCGCCTCGCTGGGCCGCGGCCAGCAGGCGCGCGATCTCGGCGGCGCAGGCGTCGATCGCAGCGCGCCGGGCGGCGCCGCGCAGCAGCAATTCGTCGTCGGCCGCCGGCAGCATCCACAGCTGCAGGTCGGCGCGCGCCTCGCCGCTGCGGTCGACGAATTCCGTGCGCGGCTTGGCGCCGCAGCGCACCTGCTGGTAGTCGAGGCCGTCCAGCATGAAGGCCACGGGGTTGGCGGAAAACAGCGCGTTCAGCCCGGCGATCAGCCCGGCTGACGAACGCTGGTTGGCCGCCAGCGTATGGATCGCGCCGGCGCGGCGCTTGGCCTGCAGATAGGTATGCAGGTCGGCGTTGCGGAAGCTGTAGATCGCCTGCTTGGGGTCGCCGACCAGGAACAGCGGCGCGTCGCT
Source organism: Burkholderiaceae bacterium (assembly GCA_049683695.1). GTDB lineage: Bacteria > Pseudomonadota > Gammaproteobacteria > Burkholderiales > Burkholderiaceae_D > DATJCV01. Next base: position 1,975 of record JBAUJK010000223.1, on the reverse strand, counting down.
GTCGCCGTAGATGGCGTCGAACACGCCGAACTGCAGCGGATCGGTATCCTGGAATTCGTCGATCAGCGCCGCCGGATAGCGTTCGCGCAGCGTCGCCGCCAGCCACGGGAAGCGGCCGCCGGCCAGGGCCTCGTGCACGTTGTACAGCAGGTCGTCGTAGGCCAGGGTGCGCAGCTCGCGCTTGCGCTGGCGTAGCGCCGGCGCCGCCTGTTCCAGCAGCGCACGCAGCAGCCGCAGGCGCGCGTGCTGCAGCACCTCGTCCTGCCGTTGCTGCAATGCCGGCAGTTCGGCGAGCAGCGTTTCGATCTGGCCGAAAAAGGGGTGCGCCGGCGGCGGCCGGTTCTTTTTCAGCTGCGCCGCCAGCTCGCTCTGGCGCAGCAGCTTCATCGCCACGCCGCGCAGGCCGTTCGGCAACTGCGCTGGCCGTTCGGCGGCGAAGAACTGGTCACAGGCGTCGCAGGCGGCGGCGATCTTGTCGGCCGTGACCTTGCTGGTGAAGTCGGGCAGCGCCGCGTTCAGCAGCGCGCGGATGGCGTCGGCCTCGGCCTGCCACAGCGCGCGCGCGGCTTCGAACAGCTGGCCGATCCGCTCCGCGGCGGCGCCGATGTCGTCGTCGGCGGCCGGCTCCGGCCACAGGCAGCGCGCGGTCGGCTTGGCCAGCTGACGCCGCAGCAGGCGCGCCAGCGTCTGCGGCGTGTCCTTGCGCTCGAGCAGATAGGCGGCCAGTTCCGGCGCCAGCGTGCCGCCGCCGATTTCGCGCCGCCAGAAGTCGTTGACCGCTTCCTGCAGCAGCGCGTCGTCGTCCGGTTCCAGCGTGCTGGCGAACGGCAGGCCGGCGGCGAACGGCGTTTCCGCCAGCGCGCGCTGGCAAAAGCCGTGGATGGTGAAGATCGCCGCTTCGTCGAACGCCTGCAGCGCCTGGTCCAGCAGCTGCTCCATCCGCTCCTGGGCGATGCCGCGCTGCTCGATCGCCGCCACCAGCGCCGGCACGAACGGATCGGCGGCGGCCGGCCCGGCGGCGCGCAGAAATCCCAGCGTGTCGCCGATGCGGGCGCGGATGCGCTCGCGCAGCTCGGCGGTGGCGGCATTGGTGAAAGTGACCACCAGGATCTGCCGCACGCCCAGTTCGCGCTCCAGCAGCAGGCGCAGGTAGAGGGCGCAGATGTTCCAGGTCTTGCCGGTGCCGGCGGACGCTTCGATCAGCGCCGCGCCCTGCAGCGGGCAGCCGAGCACGTCGAGTTCGGCGGCCTGGCTCATGTGCGCTTCCCCGCCTTCAGCGCGTGCCGCAGCGGCTCCAGCACCAGCCGCGCGATGCGCTCGAATTCGGCGTCGATCGCTACGCTGCCGCGCAGCGCCAGCTGGTAGGCCGGATGCCGTCCCTCGCCCTTGGGTCCCTGCATACTCCCTTTCCACCTGCCTTGTGCCGCGCTCAAACTGGCATTTTTATCCATATACTCCCAAGACGACTGGGGATAGAACGGCAGCGGCCGGCACAATCCCTGGCGGTACAGCAGCAGCAGCTGGCGCAGCGCGGCGCCGGCGTCGGCCACCGGCTCGAAATGGAATTCCTCGTCGCGCGCGATCCAGTGCGTGACCGCATCGGCGCCGTCGCAGCCGGCCGCGTTCAGGAACAGGTGCTGCAGCCAGCCGGCCAGGTAGTCGCCGGCGCTCGCCTTGTCGTAGCGGTAGCGCACCAGGCCGTGCGGGCGCAGGTCGGACAGCGCCAGCTGCAGCTGCCACATTTCGCCGTCCAGCTCGAAGTCGAGGCGGCGGTTGACCGGCGGCAGGCAGGCCGGCGCGGTGCGCTCGCGCAGCCGTTCGGCGAAATCGGCCAGCAGCTGCAGCTCCGCTTCCAGCTGCAGTTCGCCCAGCGGTCCGTGCGGATATTCGAGCCCGGCGCGCGCCAGCGCCCGCAGTTCGGCGCGCGTGCCGCCGGCCAGCAGCGCCGGCAGCAGCCGCGCCGCCAGCATCTTGC
>JBAUJK010000222.1:0-9320 GCA_049683695.1 Burkholderiaceae bacterium | reverse complement strand
GCGGGCGGCAGCGTGAAGGCGCGTTGCAGGTTCAGCATGCCGTCCGCCAGGCGCGCCGCCTGCACCTGCGGCGCCTGCAGCTTGATTGCGGAGACTTGCGCCCGGCGCTGGAACGGCTCCAGCCGCTCCAGCTCAAGCGAGAGTTCGTCCCATTGCACCAGCGGAGCGCCGGATTTGTCCTGCAGCCGCACTTCGCGCAGCGCCGTGTGGCCGCTGACGACGATGTTGTTGCCGCTGTCGTCGTGATGGAAGTCGATCGTCAGGCGGGTATCCAGCAGACCCGATTCCATTCGGAAATTCAGCGGCAACGGCACCAGCGCCATGTAGGGCGGCAGCTCCAGGCCGTCGAGGTCGATCTGCAGTGCGGTGTCGCGCGTGACCGCGAACGGCCGCGTCTTGCCGTTGATTTCGAACGGACTGCCGTCCAGCTTGGCGGAAAAGGCCGGCGTGGTGAAGATGTTGACGCGGCGTCCGACGTTGGTCAGGAACGGCAGCGCCAGGTCGATCTCGGTCAGGCTGTGGCGCGATTGCCGCCACTGGTCGTCATAGTCGATCCGCCCCTGCCGCAGATGGATGTTGTTGACCGCGAAGCGTGCGCCGCCGCCACTGCTGGCCGGCTTCGCGCGCAGCCGCTCGACGATGTCGGAAAAGCTGAACTGGTTTTCGCCGCTACGCACGATGCGTGCGACCGGCTGGTCGACGCGGACTTCCGACGCCACCGGCGCCAGTCGCAGCAGGCTGCTGCCGGACAGGTTGGCGTAGATTTCGCCGACCGTCAGCGCCGCGGTCTGGCGGTCGGCTTCGTACAGCGCCAGCCGGCGCAGCGTCGCTTCCAGCGTGAACGGATTGAAGCGCACCTCGCCGACCTCGACGCGGCGTCCGATCTGCTCGCCCAGGCGCGGCGCGGCCCAGTTTTTCAGCAGCGCCGGCAGCGCGAAAAAGCCGAGCAGCGCATAGGCGGCGACGGCGGCGATCACGATCTTGGTGGCTAGCAGCAAGCGCCGCCGGGAGCCGGAACTGAGGGTGAAGTGCGGTAGGCGCATGGCAGGTCGGGTCCGGGAACCAGCGACGGTCGCCAACGGCGGCACGATGGCGGCGCTGCAGGGTTGCGAAAGCGGCAGGGGAGCCGCCATTGTAGGAGAAGCGCGCGCGCCGGTTCTGATCGAATCGGTACACGGTGGCGGCCCGCTGTGTCTATTTTGCAAAATTTGTGTGCGCGCGGACCGTTGCGCTTGCCAAACGCTTTGATTTACTGCACTATGGGGTCAGATTTCGTTTCACATTTGCAAAAAGACATGGCCTTCCCGCGCTTCTACTTTTACTTTTACTTTAGCTATCCCAGCCCAACGGCGGTGGAGAAGAGGTAAGCGTTCGCGAGAAAAAGCCAACCAGAATTCCCGAAAAAACCGCCAGCGATGGCGGTTTTTTTGTTTCCAGCTTCTGTTTTCAAACGTCCGATGGAGAGAAACATGCCGCGCACCGATGACTTACGTATCCGAGAAATGAAAGAATTGACGCCCCCTTCGCATCTGATCCGCGAATTCCCCTGCAACGGGAAGGCGGCGCAGACGGTGGCTGCCGCGCGTATCGCATTGCATCGCATCCTGCACGGCCAGGATGATCGCGTGATGGTCGTGATCGGGCCATGCTCGATCCACGACACCCAGGCGGCAATGGAATACGCGCAGCGGCTGGCGGCGCAACGCGAGCGCTTCAAGGACGAACTGGAAATCGTGATGCGCGTGTATTTCGAAAAGCCGCGCACCACGGTCGGCTGGAAGGGGCTGATCAACGATCCGTACATGGACAACAGCTTCCGCATCAACGACGGCCTGCGTACCGCGCGCGAACTGCTGGTCAACATCAACAGCCTCGGCTTGCCGGCCGGTACCGAATTCCTCGACGTCATCAGCCCGCAATACGTGGCCGACCTGATCAGCTGGGGCGCGATCGGCGCCCGCACCACCGAATCGCAGGTGCACCGCGAACTGGCTTCCGGGCTGTCGTGCCCGGTCGGCTTCAAGAACGGTACCGACGGCAACATCAAGATCGCGGTCGATGCGATCAAGGCGGCATCGCAGCCGCACCACTTCCTGTCGGTGACCAAGGGCGGCTACTCGGCGATCGTGTCGACCAACGGCAATGACGATTGCCACATCATCCTGCGCGGCGGCAAGACGCCGAACTACGACGCCGACAGCGTCGACGCCGCCTGCAAGAACATCGCCGCCAACGGCCTGCGGCCGCTGCTGATGATCGACACCTCGCACGCGAACAGTTCGAAGAAGCCGGAAAACCAGATCCCGGTGTGCGCCGACATCGGCCGCCAGATCGCCGGCGGCGACCAGCGCATCGTCGGCGTCATGGTCGAATCGCACCTGGTGGCCGGCCGCCAGGATTTGGTCCCGGGCCAGCAGCTGACCTACGGCCAGTCGGTGACCGACGGCTGCATCGACTGGAACGACAGCGTGACCTTGCTGGAAGGACTGGCGGCCGCGGTGCGCCAGCGGCGCCAGGCGAAAAGCATCGCCGCCTGACGGCGGATTTCCGCATCCGAACCGCCATCGCCGATGGCGGTTTTTTTTTGTGCCGCGCGGCGGTGCCGCTTCCCTATTCGGGTCGCCTTCCTATACTGAAGATTCGTCATCGCCATGGATCAGGAGGCGGCCATGTATCACCGGAAACTGTATTTCATGCTGCCGGACATCGCCAGCGCGCGCGCGATGCTGGACGAATTGCTGCTGGCGCGCATCGAGGAGCGCTGCATGCGCTTCTGGGCACGCGGCAATACGCTGCCGGACGACATGCCGAGCGCCAATTTCTGGCAAAAGACCGACCTCGTGCACGGCGCCCAAACCGGTGCGCTGGTCGGCGCCGGCATCGGTCTTCTGGGCGGCTTCCTGCTGGTCCTGTTTCCGCCGAAGGGGATCGCGCTGCAGATGATCGCGGTGCTGGTGGCGGCGCTCGGCGGTGCGCTGTTTGGCGGCTGGGTGGCGGGGATGGTGGCGGCGGCGATCCCGAATTCGCGGCTGAAGGAATTCCAGGAAGGCATCGAGCGCGGCGAGGTGCTCTTGATCCTCGACATTCCCTACGCCAAGGTGGCACAGGTGGAGGAGCTGTTCGCGCAGCGCCACCCGGAGGTGCGCTTCGGCGGCGAAGACCCGCACACGCCGGTGTTCCCGTAGTTGCCGGTCAGAAGCGGCGCGTCAGCGTCATCCGTTCGCCGTCGCGCCGCATCTCGGTGCGGTTCAGGAACGACATGCCGAGCAGCGCGTACGGCAGCCCATTTTCCTGAATCACGGCATCAACCTGGTGCAGCACGATGTCGCCGACCTTGACGCTGTCCAGCCGTACGCGCCACACCGGCGCGGCGCCGTTGGCGGTGCTGACCAGACCGCGCTGGCCCTTCTTGTAGTCGATTCCGAGCCGCTCTGCGTCGCGCGCCGGCAGCGCGATCAGCGTGGCGCCGGTGTCGACCAGCATGCGCACGGTGCCGCCGTTGATCTGGCCATCGGCCAGGAAGTGGCCGCGGCCGTCGGCTTGCAGTGTGACCGATGCGGCACCGGCGGCGGCGCGATTGACGTGGGCGCCGAGTGCGATCGCCTGACGCCGGCCGTCGGCATCGAAGCTGGCGCTGTCGCGATCGACCGCAGCCAGCGTCACGCCCGGCGCCACCGTAGCGCCGACCGCATAGGTCTTCGGCGCGGCGCCGTCGACCACCAGAACCGCCTTGCCCGGGAACAGCCCGACCACGCCGATGTCGGCGCCCAGCGCGGCACCGGCGCACAGCAGCACGGCCAGCAGTGGCAGCCGGCGCAGCACGGCCGGTTTCATCGAAGCGAAGGCACGATGCGCTGGTGCACGTGCATCAGCAGGAAGATTTCCTCCCAGGCTTCCGGCGGGAAGCCTCCGCGGTCGCCGCGTTCGTCCATCGTCAGCTTGCTGAAGTACAGGTTCATTTCCGGATAGCCCCACAGTGCCTGGATCGCCTCCAGGATGCGCGGGAAGCGCGTCTCCAGCACGGTCGGGTAGAGGGCGGCGCTGGCGGCGCGGGCGGGCATGGCGCAAGGCTAGTCGCGGAAGTTGTTGAATTCCAGCGGCAGGTCGGTGACTTCCTTGCGCAGCAGCGCCATCGCCGCCTGCAGGTCGTCGCGCTTGGCGCCGGCCACGCGCACCGCCTCGCCCTGGATGCTGGCCTGCAGCTTCATCTTGCTGTCCTTGATGATGCGCACGATCTTCTTGGCGGCGTCGGATTCGATGCCGTTTCTGACCTTGATCACCTGCTTGACCTTGTCGCCGCCGATCTTCTCGATCTTGCCGAGGTCGAGGAAGCGTACGTCGACGCTGCGCTTGGTCATCTTGGCGGTCAGCACGTCGCGCACCTGGCCGAGCTGGAATTCGGAATCGGCGAACGCGGTCAGCTCGCGCTCCTTCTGCTCGACGCGGGCATCGCTGCCCTTGAAATCGAAGCGGGTCGAGACTTCCTTGTTGGTTTGGTCGACTGCATTCCTGACTTCGACCAGGTTGGCTTCCGAAACGACATCAAACGACGGCATGGCGTGATTCCTTTTTGCACGGGTGAAGCGGTGCGGCACGCCGGTTGGCGGGGTTGTCGCGGAACGATTACACTCCGTGTTGGCCCTTGCCGCCCCGATATAGATCAAGCATTCTAGCGGACAAAAAAACGGGTGGCTATCGCGCCGGCCGTTGCAGCCCACCGCAGTTCACCGCCTCGCCATGAATCCTTCCCTGCCGCTGCAAACCAATTTCTCGCTGCGCTCCTACAACAGCTTCGGCATCGACGCCCGCGCCCGCGCCTACCTGCACGTCGACGCGGTCGAGACGCTGGCGCAGTTGCGCCAGGACGCGTACTGGTCACGCCAGCCGCGGCTGGTGCTGGGCGGCGGCAGCAACCTGCTGCTGACCGGCGATTTCGACGGCCTAGTATTGCACATGGGCTTGCGCGGCATCGCCGTCGTCGGCGAGGACACCGACGCCACCTATGTGCGCGCGGCGGCCGGCGAAAACTGGCATGACTTCGTGCAGTGGACCTTGCGCCACGGCCTGCCGGGGTTGGAAAACCTGTCGCTGATCCCGGGCAGCGTCGGCGCCGCGCCGATCCAGAACATCGGCGCCTACGGCGTCGAGCAGAGTTCCTGCTTTCAGCAGCTGCGCGCCTTCGATTTCGACAGCGGCGAACTGTTCACGCTGGACCGCGCCGCCTGCGCGTTCGGCTATCGCGACAGCGTGTTCAAGCATGCGTGGCGCGCACGCGCCGCGATCGTCGATGTGACCTTCGCGCTGCCGAAGCGCTGGCAGCCGGTGCTCGACTATGCCGAGCTGGCGCGCCAGCTGGAAGCCGACGGCAGGGCGGCGCCGACCGCGCAAGAGGTCAGTGCTGCGGTGGTGGCGATCCGCCGCCGCAAGCTGCCCGATCCGCAGCAGATCGGCAACGCCGGCAGCTTCTTCAAGAATCCGCTGGTACCGGCGACGCAGCGCGACGCGCTCTTGACGCGCCATCCGCAGCTGGTCAGCTATCCGCAGGACGACGGCAGCGCCAAGCTGGCGGCCGGCTGGCTGATCGAGCAGTGCGGCTGGAAGGGCAAAAGCCTGGGCGCGGCCGGCGTCTATGAAAAGCAGGCGCTGGTGCTGGTCAATCGCGGCGGCGCCAGCGGCGCCGAGGTGGCGCGGCTGGCGGAGGCGATCCAGGCCGACGTGCTGAAGCGCTTCGGCGTCCGGCTGGAGCCGGAGCCGGTCTTCGTGCCTTGAGGTTTATTGGGGGTATGTGCCAAATTCCCAGGAAGGATGCCCGGGATAGGGCGTCTGCCTGGGGGGTATCTGCTCGACGCCGGCTTCAGCCGTAGTGGCAGACGTAATCGACGGTTTCTTTGACTTCGATGTCGAAGCCGGAATCGGCTGGAATCGCGAAGCGCTGGCCAGCCGCAATCTCTTGCCACTGATCGCTGCCTTGCAAGCGCACGCGGCAGCGGCCGGAAGTCACTTCCATCACTTCCGGCTCGCGCGTCGTGAAATGCAGCGTCGACGGCAGAATCACGCCGAGCGTCTTCCTGCTGCCATCCGGCAGCAGCACGCTGTGCGAGATGCACTTGCCGTCGAAATAGACGTTGGCCTTCTTGATGACCGAGACCTGGTCGAGCTGATCGTTCACGATGCGATCCTCGGCGTCAGTCGCCGCTCTTGCCGAGGCGCGGCAGCGCCACCGACGGATTGGCGGTCAACAGGCCGGCCTTGCCGTAGACGCCGAGCTTGTCGCGGGTGTCGGCAATGTCGAGGTTGCGCATCGTCAGCTGGCCGATGCGGTCCTGCGGCGTGAACGCGCCTTCGCCCTTTTCCATCGTCAGCCGCTCCGGCTGGTAGGTCAGGTTCGGCGATTCGGTGTTCAGGATCGAGTAATCGTTGCCGCGCCGCAGTTCCAGCGTGACTTCGCCGGTGATCGCGCGCGCGACCCAGCGCTGCGACGCCTCGCGCAGCATGATCGCCTGCGGGTCGAACCAGCGGCCCTGATACAACAGGCGCCCGAGCTTGCGGCCGTTTTCCCGGTATTGCTCGATCGTGTCTTCGTTGTGGATGCCGGTCACCAGCCGCTCGTAGGCGATGAACAACAGCGCCAGTCCCGGCGCCTCGTAGATGCCGCGGCTCTTGGCTTCGATGATGCGGTTTTCGATCTGGTCGCTCATGCCGAGGCCGTGGCGGCCGCCGATGCGGTTGGCTTCCATCATCAGCTCGACCGCGTTGGCGAAGGTGATGCCGTTCAACGCCACCGGCCGGCCTTCCTCGAAGCGCACCGTGACTTCCTCGCGCTTGACTTCCACTTCATCGCGCCAGAACGCCACGCCCATGATCGGCTCGACGATCTTGATGCCGCTGTTCAGGTATTCCAGATCCTTGGCCTCGTGGGTCGCGCCCAGCAGGTTGGAGTCGGTCGAATAGGCTTTCTCGACCGACATCTTGTAGTCGAAGCCGGAGGCGATCAGGAATTCCGACATTTCCTTGCGGCCGCCGAGTTCGCGGATGAAGGCGTCGTCCAGCCACGGCTTGTAGATCTTCAGCGCCGGATTCACCAACAGGCCGTAGCGGTAGAAGCGCTCGATGTCGTTGCCCTTGAAGGTGGAGCCGTCGCCCCAGATGTTGACCTGGTCTTCGGCCATCGCCGCCACCAGCATGGTGCCTGTCACGGCGCGGCCCAAGGGCGTCGTGTTGAAGTAGGTGACGCCGGCGGTCGAGATGTGGAAGGCGCCACTCTGCAACGCGGCGATGCCTTCCGCCACCAGTTGTTCGCGGCAATCGATCAGGCGCGCTGCTTCCGCGCCGTACAGCTTGGCCTTCTTGGGAATCTCGTTGTAGTCGGATTCGTCCGGCTGCCCCAGGTTGGCGGTGTAGGCATACGGAATCGCGCCTTTCTGGCGCATCCAGTGCAGCGCGGCGCTGGTGTCGAGGCCGCCGGAAAAGGCGATGCCCACTTTCTGGTTGACGGGAACGGATTGGAGGATGGTGGACATGGTTTCTGTTGGGCCAGGGAAAGGTGGAACGAATCGGAAGAATGATGAACAGGAAACGGGCGGCGCCGGCCGCCACCGGCTAGCGGACTTCGCCGAGGACCAGGTATTCGAGCAGCGCCTTCTGCACGTGCAGCCGGTTTTCGGCCTCGTCCCAGACCACCGACTGCGGGCCGTCGATCACGTCGGCGGCGACTTCCTCGCCACGGTGCGCCGGCAGGCAGTGCATGAACAGTGCGTCCGGCCGCGCGCGCCGCATCTTGGCGGCGTCGACGATCCAGCCGTCGAAAGCCTTCAGCCGGGCGGCGTTCTCTTCCTCGTAGCCCATGCTGGTCCAGACGTCGGTGGTCACCAAGTCGGCGCCGTCGCAGGCGTCGGCCGGCTGCGCGAACACGGTGTAGTGGGTATTGCCGGGCGTGACCAGCGCCATGTCGATCTCGTAGCCCTGCGGTGTCGAAACATTGAGATGGAAATCGAACACCTCGGCCGCCTGCAGCCACGAATACAGCATGTTGTTGGCGTCGCCGATCCAGGCCACGGTCTTGCCGGCGATGCTGCCGCGCTGCTCGATATAGGTGAAGACGTCGGCCAGCACCTGGCACGGATGGTGTTCATTGGTCAGGCCGTTGATCACCGGCACGCGCGAATTGGCGGCGAAGCGGTCGATGATGTCCTGGCCGAAGGTGCGGATCATGATGATGTCACACATGCGCGACATCACCTGCGCGGCGTCTTCCACCGGCTCACCACGGCCGAGCTGGCTGTCGCGCGTGTTCAGGTAGATCGCGGCGCCGCCCAGCTGGTGCATGCCGGCTTCGAACGACAGCCGGGTACGGGTCGAATTCTTTTCGAACACCATCACCAGCGTGCGGTCGGCCAGCGGATGGTAGGGCTCGTAATTCTTGAACTTGCGCTTGATCACGCGCGTGCGTTCGATCACGTGCTCGTACTCGGCCAGCGTGAAGTCGGAGAACTGCAGGAAGTGTTTGATCGCCATAAATAAGAACGGCGGCCAGTGTGGCGCCTGCCGCCGAAGTTTGTAACTGCTTCAATTATAAGAGATTCGCATCGGGAAGCCAGCCCGGACGGCGCCGCGCGCGGGCCGGCAGGCGCTGTGCGGAAGGCGGCGGCGCGGTCGGGATGCCGCAGCGGCCGCATTCTTTTCACGGAAGTACGTGCATTTGCTTAAAAATGTATTTAGAATGAATGTTTGAAAAAGAGGCCGTGACACGGGCTCTCGGGGAAATCATGAAACGGCCCAGGGCACGGACCGAAAAGGGTTGACGCGATGATGATCGGAGCAGGGGTTTCGCGCTGGACGATGCTGCACTTCGGCTGTGCGCTCGGTGCGCTGCTGCTGGCGGCCGCGCTGTTGGCCGGCGGCTACGCCGATCCGCTGCAGGCGCTGCGGGCGCCGGCCACGCTGCTGACGGTGCACCTGGTGACGATCGGCTGGCTAAGCCTGCTGATGCTGGGAGCGCTGTACCAGTTCGTGCCGGTGATCACCAGCACGCCGCTGTACAGCCAGCGGCTGCCGCTGGCGTCGCTGGTGCTGATCGGCATCGGTCTGGCCGGCATGCTGGCCGGCTTCCTGGCACTGGGCGGGGTGGCATGGCTGACGCGGGCATGGCTGCCGCTGGGTGGCGCGCTGGTGCTGGCCGGCATGACGCTGGGCGCGATCGATCTGGCCATGACCTTGTGGCGCGCGCGGCCGCTGCCGCTGCCGGCGCGCTTCGTCGCCGCCGGCCTGTGCTTCATGCTGGTGACGGCGCTGCTCGGGCTCGGCTTTGCGCTGACCTTCAC
>JBAUJK010000221.1:0-20706 GCA_049683695.1 Burkholderiaceae bacterium | reverse complement strand
TTCTCACTGCGCGAAACCGAGCGCAGGCTGGCCCGCATGTGCGTGGCACCGGCCGATATGGCCGGGATCGTCGTCACCCACGATCATCAGGACCACGTCGGCGGCGTCTTCAAGTTCGCACGCCGTCATCGCGTTCCGGTCTGGCTGACCTTCGGCACCTATGCGGCGGTGTTGCGCGACTGCGGTGGCGTCGACGTGAATATCTGCCGCGACGGCGAGCCGTTGGCGATCGGCGACCTCGAACTGTTCCCTTACACGGTCCCGCACGACGCGCGCGAGCCGGTGCAGTACGTCGCCAGCGACGGCCGCGTGCGGCTCGGTGTGCTGACCGACGCCGGGCAGTCGACGCCGCACCTGCTGGCGGCGCTGGGCGGCTGCGATGCGCTGATGTTGGAATGCAATCATGACCGCCGGATGCTGGCCGATTCCAGCTATCCGCCGTCATTGAAGGCGCGCATTGGCGGCGCCTACGGCCATCTGGCCAACGATACCAGCGCGGAAATCCTGGCGGCGCTGGACTGTTCGCGGCTGAAGACCGTGATCGGCGCCCATCTCAGCCAACAGAACAATCTGCCCGAGCTGGCGCGCGCCGCGCTGGCGGCCGCCCTCGGAGCGCAACCGCATGACGTGCAGATCGCCCACCAGGAAGAGGGGTTCGGCTGGATTGCACTGGCAGCCTGAACAGCCGCATCCGCCAACGCTGCAGCGGCGGAAGCCGGAACGAAAAAAAGCCGACCCTCGGGTCGGCTTTTTGCTTTTGAAACTTTTTGCTTAGTTCGAAGCGGCAGGAGCAGCGGCAGCGGCATCCTTGGCGGCGTCGGCAGCGGCGGAAGCGGCTTCCGAAGCAGCCGAAGCGGCGGCGGCAGCGTCGCCAGCAGCGGCCGGGGCAGCGTCAGCAGCCGGGGCAGCCGGAGCGGCGTCGGCGGCCGGAGCGGCAGGCGCTTCGGCGGGGGCGGCGGCAGGAGCTTCAGCGGCAGGAGCGGGCGCCGGCGCTTCTTCTTTTTTGCTGCAGGCAGCCAGAGCAACGGCCAGCAGGGCGGCGATCAACAGAGTCTTTTTCATGAATCTTCCTTAGTGATGTTCAGATTTTGCGAGGAATACTTACCGGTAGTCATCGTTCTTGGAACGTTTTCGTCTGCTGGTCCCATCAATGCGGCATTGCGATAAAACGAAAACTCTCCAGCCAGCAATTATAGCCGAGATTCATTTGTCAAGGGGCAAAGAATGTTCTTTTGGATAAAGGGTGCGGGGCTTGCCGTAGGTCTTCCGGCGCTCTCTGGCACCTTTGGAAAGGGATTGCCTGGCCCAGTACAAAAATCGGGAAAAGCTGACAAATTCGGCGAAAAGTTATCCTGGCAGCACCCAGCCGTCCCGGTACCAGATATGTAGCGCCTCGCGGACGTCGGCCGAGGCGGACGCGACCTCGGCACCTTCCAGCATGCGCCGGTTGGCCAGTCGGCACAGGAGCGCCTTGTCGGCACCACCCATGTTGAACGATTCGCCATTGATGAACAGGTGCTTGTTGCGATGCAGCATAATGGTCTTGCGCGACAGCCGTACGCCGCGCCGCGTCGCCGACTGCAGGAAGCGCGCCAGCGGCAGCGGACGCGCCGGCGGCTCGAAGAAGACGCTGGCCTTCGGCTCCGACAGGTATTGGCCGAGGAAGATAGCGATGTCGTCGGCGGTGAAGTGCACCTTGTCCAGTTCCGCCGCCACCTTCGCCAGCATCGCAGCGCTGATTTCCGCCGGCTGCGCGCTCGGACGCAGGTCGGGATCGGCGTAGCGGCCGGGCAGGTCGATCGACTCGGCCATGAATTGCAGGAAGGCTTCGCCCAACTCCTGGTAGGACGGCGCGCGAAAGCCGATCGAATAGGTCATGCATTCGCCGAGCGCGACGCCGTCGTGCGCGTAGTGCGGCGGCAGGTACAGCATGTCGCCCGGCTCCAGCACGAATTCCTGTTCCGGCGTGAAGTTCTTCAGGATTTTCAGCGCCGCGCCTTCCACCAGAGTCAGGTCGGTCTGCGCGCCGATGCGCCAGCGGCGCCGGCCGTGCGCCTGCAGCAGAAATACGTCGTAGGAATCGAAATGCGGGCCGACGCCGCCGCCGTCGCTGGCATAGCTGATCATCAGGTCGTCCAGCCGGGCATCGGGAATGAAGCGAAAGCGCCGCAGCAGGCGGTCGGCGTCGTCGTCGTGCAGGTTGACCCCTTGCAGCAGCAGGGTCCAGTGCTTTTTGGTCGGCGCCGGCAGCGTCGCGAACGGGCCGCGCTCGACTTGCCAGCGGCGGTTGAAATGGGTGACCAGCCGCGTCTCGACCTCGTCGCTGGCAGCCATGCGGAACAGTTCCTCGCGCGTCAGGAACGGCGAAAAATCGGGGATGGCCTGGCGGATCAGGAGCGGCTTCTTGTGCCAGACCTCGCGCAGGAAACGGGCGGGCGACAGGCCGCCCAGCAAGGGGAAATTTTTCATGGCGACATTATAGGGGGATGGGGCGCTGCGCCTTGCGCGGTGCACTTTTCGGCAGAAGCGGGCAGGTATAATTTGATAACCCGAACCGAAAGGAGCCAGCATGAAGATTGCCAAGAACACCGTGGTCACGGTGCACTACACATTGTCGGACGCCCAGGGCAATCTGATCGAGGAAAGCCGCGAGCCGATGGTGTATCTGCACGGCGATTATGAAAACACCCTGCCCAAGATCGAGGAAGCGCTGGATGGCAAGGAGCCCGGCTACCAGACCATGCTGCAGGTGGAGCCGGCCGACGCCTTCGGCGAATACGACCCGGAACTGCTGAAGATCGAGCCGCGCAACCGGCTGCCGACGCCGCTGGAAGTCGGCATGCAGTTCGAAGGCACGCCCGAAGATGGCGAGGAAGGCGACAGCGTGATCTTCACCGTCACCGACATCGCCGACGACAAGGTGGTGCTGGATGGTAACCATCCACTGGCCGGCATGGCGCTGCGCTTTACACTCAACGTCGCCGACGTGCGTGCCGCCACCGCCGAAGAGATCGAACACGAGCACGTGCATGGCGAGCATGGCCATCACCACGATGATCCGGACGAAGGCGAGGCGCCAGGCGACCACTACCGCAGCCATCCGCTGCACTAAAGGGAAACAGGCCGGCGTTTTGCTGGCCTTTATACTCTTTAGTGTATTTTAAAAACCCGGCGTCAACTCTGCGGGATAATGTCGTTTTTTGGCATACTCCCATGGTTGGCGGCTTTTTCAGTCATTTGGCCGCCAGCCGCCCGAGCCTCTGACTGCGCACAGCGGCAGCCGGCGCGGCATCGAATTCGCCGGTCACGGCAAACAGCGCCGGATCGCCGTCGCGCGCCGTCACCTTGATCCAGCCCGGCCGCAGCGTCAGGCTGCCAAGATTGCCGCGCCAGACGATCTGCGTCGGCGTCGCGGTGGCCGCCGGCCGCAGCGGTCCATGCACCACCAGCACCCGTCCTGCGAACTGGCGGCTGGCAGTGCTGAGCCGCTGGCGCATATCGGCATAGCCATCGAAGCGCGGCCGTCCGGCGCCGACCGCCGGCCACAGCGGATTGCCGTCGCAAAACAGCACGATGCCGCGCAGCTTCTTGTAGGCCGCATGCGCGAACAGCCGCTGCAGCCAGCGGCGGTTGGCGACCTGGCGGTCTTCGAATTCGCTGTTGCGGCCGGCCTCGCTCAGATAGTGGTTATTGTCAGCCGGTAGATTGATGGTGGCGAACAGGATGTCGCCGAGTTCCCAGCGCGCGTTTTCCGGGTAGTTGCGGAATTTCGGCGACGCCGATTGCCGGATCAGCGGAATGCGACTGGCGCCGAGCGAGAAATCGTCACCGAAGAACAGTTCGCGCAGCCGTGCCAGGCGTTCCGGCGCCACCGACTTGCCGGCGCCGTTGCGGCAGCCGGCCCAGTCGCTGGCGGCAAGCGACACTACCAGCCCATTCTTGGCGCTGTCCAACAGGATCTTGCGCTCGCTGTAGATATCGTCGCCACAGCTTTCGGCGGCCGACTTGATGCCGTTGGCGACCACGAAGCCGAGATTGTCGGCATCGCTCTCGGCGATCGCCGTACGCAGCGTGGCGGCGTCGGCGGCCGCGCCCTGCGTGTGGCCGATGACGCCGAAGCTGATGTCGCCGGCGACGGCAGGCGAGGGCGCTAGCCCGGCGCCCAGCGCCGAACACAGCAGCAGCGGCAGCAACAGGCGTAGGGCGCTGGTCATGGCTACGGTAGCGTTTCCCGCAATTGTTTCAGCCGGTACAGCTCGTCGAGCGCGGCACGCGGCGTCAGCGCGTCGGGATCGATCGCATCCAGCGCCTGCAGCAGCGCTTCGGCGGCCGGTGCCGGGTCCGGCTCGGTGGCCGGCTCGACTTCCGGCGTGCTGGCAAACAGGTCGAACTGGCCGTCGGCAGTCACCGACTGCGCTTCCAGCTGCGCCAGATGGCGGCGCGCGGCGCGGATCACCGTCGGCGGCACGCCGGCCAGTTGCGCCACCTGCAGCCCGTAGCTTTGCGAGGCCGGCCCCGGCTGCACCGCGTGCAGGAATACGATGCTGTCTTTGTGTTCGAGCGCCGATAGATGGACGTTGGCGGCGCTTGGCCAGCTCTGCGGCAGTTGCGTCAGCTCGAAGTAGTGGGTGGCGAACAGCGTCATGCTGCGCGAATGCTCGATCAGGTGGCGCGCGATCGCCCAGGCGAGCGCCAGGCCGTCGAAGGTCGAGGTGCCGCGCCCGACCTCGTCCATCAGCACCAGCGACTGTTCGGTGGCGCCGTTCAGGATCGCCGCCGACTCGGTCATTTCCACCATGAAGGTCGAGCGGCCGCCGGCCAGATCGTCGGCGGCGCCGATGCGGGTGAAGATGCGGTCGATCGGGCCGATAGTGGCAACTGCAGCCGGCACGTAGCTGCCGACGTAGGCCAAGAGCGCGCTCAGCGCGGTCTGCCGCATGTAGGTCGACTTGCCGCCCATGTTGGGACCGGTGATCAGCAGCAGCCGGCGCTCGGCGGAGAATTCGCAATCATTGGCGATGAAGCGCTCGATCTGGTTTTCCACCACCGGATGGCGGCCCTGCTCGATCTTCAGCAGCGGCTCCGTCACCAGTTGCGGCATGCACCAGTCGTGGCGCGCCGCATGCAGCGCCAGCGCCGCCAGCACGTCCAGTTGTGCCACTGCCTGTGCCACCCGCTGCAGCTCGGCGATATGTGGCATCAGGTCGGCCAGCAACTGGTCGTACAGCTGCTTTTCCCGCATCAGTGCGCGTTCCTGGGCCGACAGCGCCTTGTCCTCGAACGCCTTCAGCTCTGGGGTGATGTAGCGCTCGGCGTTCTTCAATGTCTGTCGCCGGCGGTAGTCGTCCGGCACCTTGGCGGCCTGGCCGTGCGTGACTTCGATGTAGAAGCCGTGCACCTTGTTGTATTCGACGCGTAGGTTGGCGATGCCGGTGCGCGCGCGTTCGCGGGCTTCCAGGTCGAGCAGGAACTGGCCGGCGTTTTCCGACAGACCGCGCAATTCGTCCAGTTCGGCATCGAAGCCGACGGCGATCACGCCGCCGTCGCGCACCATCGCCGCCGGCTCCGCGGCCAGCGCCCGCTGCAATAGGTCGAGGCAGGCCGGCGGCGCCGCCAATGCCTGCTGCAGCTGGCGCAGCAGCGTACTGCCGTCGTCGCCCGGATTGCACAGCGCCAGTTCGTGCTGCAGCGAAGGCATTTGCTGCAGGCCGGCACGCAGGCCCGCCAGGTCGCGCGGGCGCGCCGACTGCAGCGCGATGCGGGTGGTGATGCGCTCGATATCGGGCACCTGCGCCAGCGTCGCTGCCAGCGCCGGGGCGGCGTCGGCGCCGATCAACACCGCGATTGCCGCGTGCCGCGCGCGCGCTACCGACTGCTCGCGCCGCGCGTGATGCAGCCAATGGCGCAGCAGGCGCGAACCCATCGCGGTGCGGCAATGGTCGAGCAGCGCAAACAGTGTTGGCGCGCTGGCACCGTCGTCGCCGCGCAAGGTTTCGGTCAATTCCAGATTGCGCCGGGTGGCTGCGTCCAGGCCGATGAAGTCCTGTTCGGTCTCGACTGCCAGCGTGCGCACGTGGCGCAACTCCTTGCCCTGCGTGGCTTGCGCATAGCGCAGCAGCGCTCCGGCCGCGCCCAGCGCCGCCGTGCAGTGCTCGGCGCCGAAGCCGGCCAGGGTGGCGACACCGAGCTGCTCCAGCAAGGCCTTCTCGCCGCTGGCCAGATCGAAATGCCAATCCGGCACCGTGGTCGGTGCCGGCCCGGCGGGCAACGCTGCGGCGGTTTCCGCCGCCAGCATTTCAGCCGGCGCGATGCGCTCCAGCTCCTGGGCCAGGCGGGTCGGCAGCGACTTGGCGTCGGCCGCGCATTCCATCAGCGTCAGCGCACCGCTGGCCATCGCCAGCCACGCCAGTCCGATAGTCGCCTGGCCCGGCCGGCGGCCGCCGGCGGCGACCACGTGGACCGCCAGCAGCGGCCGTTCGGATTTTTCCGGCAGCAGGCCGGCGTCGGTCAGCGTGCCGGGCGTGATCACGCGCACCACGCGGCGTTCGACCGGCCCCTTGCTGGTGGCCGGATCGCCGATCTGCTCGCAGATCGCCACCGCCTCGCCGGCCTTGACCAGCCGTGCCAGGTATTGCTCGACCGAATGGAACGGCACGCCGGCCATCTTGATCGGCGCACCGTTGGACGTGCCGCGCTGGGTCAGCGTGATGCCGAGCAGGCGCGCGGCTTTTTCGGCATCGTCGAAAAACAGTTCGTAGAAATCGCCCATCCGGTAAAACACCAGCGTGGTCGGGTAGTCGGCCTTGATGCGCAGATATTGCTGCATCATCGGCGTGTGCGCGGGTTCTGACCGGGTCGAAAGTCCTTGTTTCACTCGAATGATGTGTCGTCGTTGATTGGCTAAAACGGCGGGCGTGAGGCAAAGCGCGATTTTAGCCCTATCGGTGGCCGATCGGCCGACTACATTCAGCCGGCTACTTGGGCGGGCTGGCTAGAACCGGTAGGAAGCGCTGAGGCCCGCGCTCCAGTTGCGGCCGGGGGCCGGCTCGAAATAGCGGCCGTTGCCATCGTTGATGATCACCGAGCCCGCATATTGGCGATCGAACAGGTT
Organism: Burkholderiaceae bacterium; assembly: GCA_049683695.1. Classification (GTDB taxonomy): domain Bacteria; phylum Pseudomonadota; class Gammaproteobacteria; order Burkholderiales; family Burkholderiaceae_D; genus DATJCV01. The sequence continues at coordinate 13,595 of JBAUJK010000221.1, read as the reverse complement.
GTCAATGCGGGCGAAGGCATCCAGCGACCAGTGCTCGTATTGCAGCAGATAGCCGCCGTGGGCCGAGGCCGTGAAATACGCCGGTGCCGCATCGGCGTTGCTGTCGTTGACAGCAATCTTGCTCAGGTAGCGGCCTTCGATGCCAGCACGCCAGCCTTGCGGCGGTGCCCATGCCAGCGCCGCGAACGCCATCTGGCGGGGGATGCCGGGAATCCGATTGCCTGCGGCCACCGCTGGATTGGCGGCAGAGCATGCGGATGAGCAAAAGCTGTCGCGGTAGGTGGCATCCAGCAAGGTGTAGGCCAACTGCGAATGCCAATGGCCTCCCAGCTCGCCGTCCCAGCCCAGTTCCAGTCCGTTGCGTAGCGTGCGGCCGGCATTCTGATAAGTGGTGCGGCCGCCCGCACTGCTGGCGACGACGATTTCATTTTCGGTGCGGGTCTGGAATAACGCCGCGGTCAGCATGTTGCCTCCCAAGCGCGCCTTGGCGCCGATTTCGGCGCTTAGATTGGTGGCCGGCTGCAAGCTGAAGTTCAGGCCGGGCAGACCGCCGGGGCGGTATGAAATTTCATTCAAAGTTGGCGTTTCGAAACCGCGGCCTACGGTCGCATACAGATTCAAATCGGGCCGGGCCTGATAGCGCAGCGCCGCCATTGGCAAGGCTTTGCGAAAACGCACGGCGCCGCTGTCGTTGCCATTGGCGCCGACGATGTAGTGATCATCGGATGAGAAACGGACCGTGCTGTAGCGCACGCCGGCATCCAGGTTCCAGCGCTCGGCCAGGTGCCAGGACGCCTGCAGATAGGGGTCAGCGTTCCATACCAGGTTGGTCTCGTCGCGACGCAACGCGCCTTGCACTCCCAATTGCTGCGCGAGGCCAGTGCCGGTGAAATTTTCATAACCCTGGCGCTGTTCGGTCAGCGTGTCGTAGGCGAGGCCGCCGATCAGGGTCAGCGGCCGGCCGGCCAGCGTCAGGCGCGACGTCCAGCGCGCATCGATGCCGCCGTAGTCGCGACCCAGCACGATTACGCCGCCTGCCTGCAGCGGATTGGCCTGTGCCGCGACCGGTATCGCCTGGAACTGCGTGGTGTCGCGCTGGCCGTAGTACACCATCAGGCGCAGCTCGTTGGCGGCATCGATGCGGCGCTCGTAGATCGCGCCGCCCTGGGTTTGCTGCACCGTCTTGCGCGTATTGAATTGGGTCGCGACTGCCGCGCTGCGCGGGTTGGCCTGGAATTGGGCGAAAGTCAGGCCCAGCGGATCCTGTGCGTTGAGGTCGACGCTGTTGAGCACCAGCGTCAGCTTGCTGTCGGAGTCGAGCTGGATGCCAAGCCGGCCATTTACCAGGTTATTACTGGCCGCGCTGTGATCGCGGTAGCCGTCGGTGGTGAAACGACTGGTGCTAAGCAGGTAGTCGACGGCGCCGGCGCCATTGCCGGTCGAGCCGCTGGCTTTCAATCCATAGCGGCGCAGGCCATAACTGCCCAGGGTGAGGCTGGGAGTTACCAGAGGTGGGCCGCTGCCTTCTTCAGTGAAGACCTGGATCACGCCGCCCGACGAGTTGCCGTACAACGCCGAGAACGGCCCGCGTAGCACTTCCACGCGGTCGATCGAGGCGATGTCGATGTTCGAGCTTTGCCCCTGGCCATCCGGCAGGGTAGCCGGAATGCCATCCACGTACAGGCGCACGCCCCGGATTCCGAAGGCGGAGCGGGCGCCGAACCCGCGTATCGAAATCTGCAGATCCTGGGCATAGTTTTGCCGGTTCTGGATCATCAGCCCCGGCACGCTCGCCAAGCCTTCCGACAGGTTGACCTGCGGCTGGCCGTCACGCATCGACTCGCCGCTGACCAGGTCGACCGAGGCTGGCGTCTCGAACGGTGGTGTCCCGATGCGGGTGCTGGTGACGACCACCGGCTGCATGGCCGCGGTGCGCAGCGCCTCCGCCGCATCCGATACCTGGGCGCTGGCCGGCACCCAAACGGCGAGTGCCGTGCCGGTCGCCACCATACTGCGGATAATGCGGTCGCCACGGCGTACGGTTGCGCTGTGGCGGCCGCGGCATGAGCGGTCGCAAACAATGGTCATGCTTGACCTCCTCCCTATGGCGACCCGGCGCCGATCGTACGCTCCAGCGGCGCACAGGCTGCGCGCTCGCTGCCGGCGGCGGTTACTTGATCACCACGCCCCACGGCAGCTTGCCGACAGGGATGTCGCCAATTTTCACGTTCTGCACGGTATCGATCACGGATACGCTGTTCGAGCGGCCATTCGCCACGTATAACTTCGCGCCGTTGGGCGTAATCGCCATGTTCCATGGCCGCTGCCCTACCGGGATGGTGGCGATGATCTGGTTATCCGTCGTATCGATCACTGATACGCTGCCCTCGCCGCCATTGGAAACGTAGACACGGCTGCCATCCGGATGCACGGCGATGCCATTGGCGCGCTTGCCTGCCTGGATATGCGCGACCAGCTGGTTAGTCGAGGTATCGATCACATAGACCTCGCTGCTGTTCTCGGCCGCCACGTACGCGCGGCTGCCATCGGGCAGGAAGCCGATGCCACGCGGGCGTGCGCCCACCGGTACTTGTGCCACCTGACGGCGCGCGGAGAAGTCGAGGATGTCGACCGCGCCGCCTTCTTCGGCGCTGACGAACAGCTTTTTGCCGTCCGGGCTGAACACCGCATGCTCGGGATTACGGCCTTGCACCTTGATCGTGAAAGCGACCTGGTTGGTCCTGGTATCGGTAATCGCGACGTCATTGTTTTCTTCGATCGCGGTGGCAATCCAGCGGCCGTCGGGCGATGCGTACACGCCTTCCGGCGATTCGCCGAGTACGATGCTGGCGGCCGGCTCGCGCTTTTTCAAGTCGATCATCTGCAAGCGATTTGGCTGGTCGCTGATGTACAGCCAGTCGCCGCTGATTGCGGCTCCGCGCGGCTTGTTGCCGGCTCGAATCTCGGCTACCACCTCGTCGCCGGCGGTGTCGATCACCGATACAGTGCCCGATCCCTCGTTCGGAACGTAGGCAAACGGGGCAGCGCAGACCATGCTCGACCAGGACAGTAATCCCGCCGCGGCGAGGCATGTGAAGTGTGTGCGATGGATCGTCGGCATAGTCGTCAGGTTTGCAAGCAGCGTGCGTGTCATTACCGGCTTGCCGGATGAGGCGGCAAGATGCGTGAAAAAATATTGTCCCGATCCACGAGCAAGTGTTTGAGCGCAGCCAATACATGCAGAATCACCAAGGTCAGCAGCAGCCAGGACGTGATCTTGTGGGTCTGGTTAAAAAAGGCATAGATCAGCTTGTCGTCGCTGCCCCAGGGCGCCAGCTTGATCGAGTTGAAGAAGTTCACGCCGTGCTTGCTGAAATTCGACGCCACGTAGCCGGATAGCGGCATCATCAGCATCAGCACATACAGCAGGCGATGGCTGGCGTCAGCGGCGCGGCGCTGCCAAGCAGGCATCGTATTCGGCAGCGACGGCGGCGCATGCTTCAGCCGCCAGATGAGCCGCACCAGAATCAGCAACCCGATCAGAATGCCGGTGCTCTTGTGCAGGTTGACGTAATAGCCGCGGGCCGGAACACCGCGCGGAATGCCATTCAGATACCAGCCGAAGGAAAATTGGCACAACAGCAGGACGGCGACGAGCCAGTGCAGAACCATTGCCGTGCGGGTGTAGCGTTGTTCCATGTAGACGTCTTAACGCAAGCTGGTGATGTACTGCGCCAGATTTTCGATATCGGCATCGCTCAAGGTTTTGGTCACGCTGGTCATGTTGCCGGCGTCGTTGGTGCGGGTCCGCGAGCGGAAGTCTTTCAACTGCTTGACGATGTATTCGTATTGCTGACCGGCGACGCGCGGGATCTCGTTTTGGCCGGAGAAGCCGCCCAGATGGCACATCGTGCACAAGACTTCATCTGCCTTGGCCTTGCCGAGCCTGACCTTTGCATCGTCCACTTTGAAGGTCGAAGGCTTGGGTGTCTGTGCGGCAAAGAAGTTGGCGATATCGATCATGTCCTGGCGGGCGAGCGGCGCGGCCATCGGGCTCATGACTGGATCGGTACGGCGGCCTTCCTTGAAGTCTTTCAATTGGACATAAATATAGCGCCAAGTCTGGCCGGCCAGATTCGGATAATTTCCTGATGACGAATTGCCGTCGGCGCCGTGGCAGGCCGCGCAGGCCTGCGCTTTGACACGTCCGGCTTCGATGTCTTGAGCGCTTGCAGGCGCGAGCATCGGCCATACGCATGTGCCGACTACCGCACATGCCAAGGGAATAATGAATCGCAATTTGATCCCCGAGTCTCGGACGTTTGCAAATCCTAGCCTATGGAAAAAATCGTTGCCGAGGCTATGCTTGCGTATCGCCTCGACACGGCTGCGGCGCCTCTTGGTTTATTTCTTCGGTAGTGCATACACCAACATCGTGTCGCCACGCTTGAAGTCGATCTGGGTATTGCCGCCACAGCCCATGGCGATATATTGGCGCCCCTTGACCGTGTAGGACACCGGCATGGCGTTCGCCCCCGCGCCGCACTGGTATTGCCACAGCAACTTGCCGTTGCGCGCATCGAGCGCGCGGAACAGGCCGTTGCCTTCGCCATAGAACACCAGGTCGCCCGCCGTCGCCAAGGCGCCGCCGATCAGCGGCTGCTCGGTGTCGAACTTCCAGGCGATTTTGCCGGTGTCGACATTGACTGCCGCGACGCGTCCCCATTGCCGTTCGCCTTCGATCGCCTTGAACGCTCCGCCGAGCCACAGCTTGCCTCCAGGGTAAGCTGCTTTTTCGACCTGATAGGTCATCGGTTGATGCAGGTTCACCGCATACGCCATGCGCAGTTTCTGATTGACAGCCATCGGCGACCATTCCACGCCGCCGTTTGCGCCTGGCAGCATGCGCGCTCCGGTTTCGGTAGGCAGGACCCACATGTTTTCTTGCGGAATCATCGCTTCCGAGAAACGGATCAGCTTGCCATCCTTGCGGTCATTGACATAGATGTGGCCGGTCTTGCCGCCATGGATCACGGCCGGGATCATCTTGCCGGATTTATCCTTGACGTCGAGCAGGATCGGCGGACTGACGGCGTCGAGATCCCATACGTCGTGCGGCACGTATTGGAAGTGCCATTTGTATTTGCCGCTGTCGAGATCGACCGCGACCAGCGAGTCGGTATACAGGTTGTCGCCCGGACGCTCAGCACCATACAAATCAGGAGAAGGATTGCCGACGACGAAGAAGATGGTGCGCGTACCGAGATCGACCGCCGGGTTCATCCAAACGCCGCCGCCAAGGGTCTGATAGAAATCGCTATTCTTTGCGAGCTGTTCTTTTTCGGCCTTGATGTCGCGGTGCAGGGTGCGGCCGGTGGCATCGGTCTCTGCCCAGACCCCTTCCTGCCCTTTCTCGGGAATCGTGTAGAAGGTCCACAGCAGCTTGCCATCCTTGGCATCGAAGGCCTTGACGAAGCCGCGTATGCCGTATTCGCCGCCATTGGTGCCAATCAGCACCTTGCCGTCGATAACGGTCGGCGCCATGGTTTCGCTATATCCTTTTTCCGGGTCGGCGATGTCGGTTTGCCATAACACTTTGCCGCTCCTGGCGTCGAGCGCGACTAGTTTGGCGTCGAGCGTACCCAGGAACACCGTGCCGCCATCGATCGCCACGCCCTTATTGTTGGGGCCGCAGCAAAAGGTAGTAAGCGGACCCATCTTGTGCGTGTAATGCCAGAACTCCTTGCCGGTCGTGGCGTCGATCGCATAGACATGATCGTAGGCGGTAGTCAGGTACATGATGCCGTCGACCACGATCGGTGCGGTCTCCATCGATTCGCGCACCTCGGTCTGAAAGCTGAATTCCGGACGCAGGTTCTTGACGTTACCGGTGTTGATCTGGGCCCCTGGATAGAAGCGGGTCTGTGCGTAATTGCCGTTGGTGTGCAGCCAGTCCTTGTCCTGCTTGCCGGCATTGGTCAATTGCTCCTGCGAGACGGCGATCGGACTGGTCATGACGGGTGAGCCACCAGTCTCGGTGTTTTCAGTCTTGCCGCTTTGTCCTTCGATTTTTTCTTGGCCATGCGCGGCGCCGACGAAAAAGCCTGCAAGTATCGCAGCCAATGCGATTTTCCTGTGTGTGAGCGCAATCATTTCCATTCTCCATTGGTTGTTCGGATCAAGAAAACAATGACCGCAGATCGGGCATACGGATACTTGTTAAAAAGCAGTCTAAGTTGTGTTTGTCATCGGCATTTGTCCGAAATCATGAGGAACATTCGACGCGTTGCTTATTCTTTTCGGCGGAGGTGCGACCGGAATGATGAAAGCATTTAGGCAAACTCTTTTGGCGATGCTGGCCTGTTGCGCGTTCACAATTACCTCGGCGCAGCAAGGTGCGGGACAGATCAATATCAATGGCCAACTGATCCAGGCGGCGAAGGCCGGGCAGCTTGAGCGGGTTACCGCGCTGCTGGGGCAGGGCGCTGTCGTCAATTCGCGCGATCGGAATGGCGATTCGCCACTTAACACGGCGGCGAGCAAAGGCAACGAGGCGTTGGTGGATGTGTTGATTGGCGCGGGAGCCGAAGTCAATCTCCCGAATGTGGCGGGCGTGACGCCGTTGATGGCGGCCGCGTTCAAGGGCAATGTGCAAATTGTGCGCAAACTGATTGCGGCTGGGGCAAGGATCGAGCCGCTCGATCGCGTGAAGAAAAACGCGGCGATTTATGCCGCCGGCAATGGCTGCAGCGCCTGTCTGGCAGAGCTGCTGCACGCCGGCGCGGTGATTAACGCGCGCATGGACAATGACGAGACGCTGCTGATGTGGGCTGCCGGTTACGGGCATGCAGCGAGCGTGAAACTGTTGCTCGAGCAAGGAGCGGACTGCCGCCTGAAGGACAATCGCGGAAAGACCGCGGCCGACATTGCGCGCGACGGAAATTACACAGCGCTGGCCGGGCTGCTTGAAAATTGCTGAACGATGCGCCGCCGCTGGCAAGAGAGCGCTTCCGGATAAAAGATGGCGCGATATTCTGCGACCTGATCTTCGCAGCAAACGGCATCCTGATGGACGAGTCCGGCGACGATTCGATCGAGCGAACCCAAGCCGTGTGACAGTTGGCGCTTCCCGCCGTTTCCTGTCCCGATTTTTTCCCGGGATGGTTCCTGCCCGGTATCGGAAGGGACGTTGTTGTGCTGATCGTGCATCCGTCGAATCGAGGCAGTTTCGAACCGTATCGCGCCGCGGCCAGGAATTCGACAAGGGAAAAATCGATCGCGGGAAAATAAAAGCACGGGAGGGGCGTGGTGCGGTACGTCTTGTGCGCAAGGCATGGTGCGCTCGCCCTGGCGATTGGCGGCGTGTTCACGTGGCTGCCGATGAGTGTGTCACAGGCGCAAGGGGCGCCGAATCCGGCCGAAGCCCTGGAGCTGCCGACGATCGAGGTGATCGGCACGACGCTGTTGCCTAGCCTGGGGATACCGGCGCGCGACGTTCCGGCCAACATCCAGGTCCACACGCAGCAGGAACTGGGGACGCAGCGGCAGAGTAGCCTGGCCGACTACCTCGAGCAGAATTTGACCGGCGTCACGGTCAATGCGGCGCAGGGCAGTCCGTTTCAGCCCGATGTCAGTTTCCGCGGCTTCACCGCTTCGCCGTTGCTGGGAGTGCCGCAAGGTTTGTCGGTGTTCCAGGATGGCGTACGCATCAACGAACCGTTCGGCGACATTGTCAATTGGGACCTGATTCCGCAGTCGGCGATCGCCAGTATCCAATTGATCCCGGGCTCGAATCCGGCCTTCGGCCTGAATACGCTGGGCGGCGCGCTGGCGATTTACACCAAAAGCGGCAGCAACAATCCGGGCGGTTCGCTGGAAGTATCCGGCGGCTCCTTCGGGCGGCGCGCAATCGAATTCGAACAGGGAGGCAAGAAGGGCAACTGGGATTATTTCCTTACCGGGAATCTGCTGCACGAGCATGGCTGGGCCGAGCACAATCCGAGCCGGCTGGCCCAGTTTTTCGGCAAGCTCGGCTACCAGACCGGGGACACCGATCTCGACCTGAGCCTGACGGTGGCCGACAACACGCTGGAGGGTACGCAGACCCTGCCGCTGTCGTTTCCGGATATCCGGCAGGCGTACACCTACCCGGACCGGAATGCCAACCGCCTTGGCATGCTGACCCTGAAAGGCAGCCATTTCATCGATGACGACTGGCTATTGGGCGGCAACCTGTACTATCGCGCTTACCGCAGCCAGTCGCTCAGCAGCAACGTCAACTCCAGCTTCGGCGAAAACGATCCGGTGACCGGCCTGCCGAATGCGGTGCAGGCCACCAATGACCGGATGGCGATCGATCAGGACAGCGTTGGCCTCGGCCTGCAGTTGACGCATCAGGGGCAATTCGCCGGCAAAAAGAATCAACTGATGATCGGCGCCGGCGTCGATTTCAGTCGAACCGGCTTTATCCAGGACGCGCAGGATGCACAATTCAATGCAAACCGCGGCACCGATCCGATCGGGGCTTTCCTGCAACAGACCAACGCCGAAACCGGCAGCCGCTATTACGGCCTGTTCGCCGCCGACACCCTGACGCTGGACCAGCGTTGGACGCTGAGCTTGTCCGGCCGCTACAACCTGGCCCGAATTCGAATCACGGATCGCTCGGGCAGCGCGCCCGAATTGAATGGCGAACATTCGTTTTCCCGCTTCAATCCGGCATTCGGCCTGAACTTCAATCCGACATCGAACCTGACGGCCTATGCCGCTTACAACGAGGGCATGCGAGCGCCGACGCCGATCGAGCTGACCTGCGCCGACCCCAACGCGCCGTGCAAATTGCCCAACAATTTCCTGTCCGACCCGGCACTGAAGAAAGTGGTGGCGAAAACCATCGAAATTGGCGCGCGCGGCAAGTACGGCGCGGCGGCGAGTTGGAGCGTCGCGCTGTACCGCACCGAACTCAGCGACGACATCCAGTTCATCAGCAGCCAGGGCGCCGGCTCGAACAGCGGCTTCTTCCAGAATGTCGGCAATACCCGGCGCCAGGGGCTGGAGCTGGCCGGTTCCGGAAAATGGGGCAGGTGGACGGTCGCTGTCGGCTACAGCTATATCGGCGCCACCTACCGGAGCGGTTTTACGATGCCCAGTCCGGTCAATTCCAGCGCCGACGCCAGCGGCTCGATTGCGGTCATGCCGGGAAACCGGATCCCGGGCATCCCGCGCCACAGCCTGAAGCTGCGGATCGACTATGCAGCCGGCGAGCGCTGGTCGATCGGCGGCAACCTCCTGCATGCCGGCGCCACCTATGCGCGCGGTGACGAAAACAATCTCGACCTGCGCCGCACGGTGCCGGGCTACACGGTACTCAATCTCGATGCGCGCTTCAAGCTGGCGAGGGGGCTGGAGCTGTTTGCCAGGATCAACAACCTGTTCGATCGCGAATATGCCAACTTCGGCCTGCTGGGGAACAACGTGTTTACCGGACCGAGGAACAGCTTCGACGGCGCCCATCCGGTAGGCGAGCAGTTTCGCGGCTATGGCGCGCCGCGCGGTATCTGGCTCGGTCTACGCTACGGCTGGTTGTGAGGGCCAACGTGGGGGCGCAAGATCGGATGTGGCGCGTCGGCAAGGGCTCGCCACAGTAGCGTAGCCGGCTGCCGCCAAGGTTGGCGTTTCACCTGTCCGATTTGGGCTCTGCCGTAGTTGGCTGTTGAAACTGTCGTCGGTGCTGATGCCCTCCTTGACGTGGCTCGACGCGCAATTTTTTCCCATTTGTCGTCCCTGCAGGCGGGAATGCATGCATTCCCCCAGCGCAGGGCAGACAAACGACGCCGGGCTCCACCTCGGCGGGAGCGACGTGCTTAGGTAGCGGGCAAAATGAATTCAACAGTTAAGTGGGACGGAGCCCGATTTGTAGAGTATGTTAAATAAATTGAAGAATTATCAGCGAAAAACGGGTACATGATTAGGGAGTATAAGGATCGGTCCAGGCCATGCGATGCCGTTCCGCCGTTGCTGGAGGGCTGGGCCAGCACCGCGCAGCGGCAGATCATCAATTCGTAGCGACCCGCCAGCGCCGACGACAGCCGCAGGTTCCAGAGCAAACAATGACGCAACAGCAGCCCCAGCTTGGAAGCCGGATGCGGCGTCAAGATGCGCGGCGATACGCGGTGGTAGGCCAGCCGCTCGTCGGTGCGGTATATTTTCCATCGGTACATCGTTTTTGGTGGTGCGTTGCAACATAGGATATGGTTGCTATGTGTAAAAAGCATCTTTACAATTTGCCAAAGTGTGAAATGAATTGCTGCGATGTGAAATAAAAACTATTCGAAGCGATGTCGCGGTGCGGATCTTTTTTTGCAGTCCAACCAGGGAGGAGACATGGAACGTCGTTCGTTTTTGAAAAAGGCCGCAATCGGTGCATCGGCCGGAGCCATCGCTGCGCCGGCGCTGGCGCAATCGCTGCCGACGCTGAACTGGCGCCTGGCATCGAGCTTTCCGAAGACGCTGGATACAGTGTTCGGCGCCTCGGAAACCTTCTGCAAGCGCGTGGGGCAACTGACTGGCGGCAAACTGAATATTCGCGCCTTTGCCGGTGGCGAAATCGTTCCGGCGCTGCAAGTTATGGACGCCGTCCAGGCCGAAACCATCGAAATGGGCCATACCGCGCCTTACTACTACTTTGGCAAGGATCCGACCTTCGCCTTTGACTGCGCGGTGCCGTTCGGCTTGAATTCGCGTCAGCAAACCGCCTGGATGGATCACGGCGGCGGCATGGCACTGTTGCGCGAGTTCTACAAGGACTACGGCATCATCCAATTTCAAGGCGGCAACAGCGGTACCCAGATGGGCGGCTGGTTCCGTAAGGAAATCAAGTCGGTGGCCGATATGCAAGGCCTGAAAATGCGGGTCGGGGGATACGGCGGCCGCGTCCTGCAACGCCTTGGCGTGGTGCCGCAGCAGATTGCTGCCGGCGACATCTATCCGGCTCTTGAAAAAGGCACGATCGACGCGGCCGAATGGATCGGGCCGCATGACGATGAAAAGCTGGGCCTGTACAAGGTCGCACCGTATTACTACACCCCGGGTTGGTGGGAGCCGAGCACTCAGTTCTCGTTCTACGTCGGTATCAAGACTTGGGAAAAACTGCCCAAGGAATACCAGTACGCAATCGAAACGGCCAGCTACGAAGCGCACGTCACGATGCAGGCCTCGTACGACGCGCAAAATCCTGTGGCACTGGCGCGCCTGTTGCGTAACGGCGTGAAGCTGCGCTCCTTCTCCAAGGAAATCATGGAAGCCTGCTACAAGGCGACCACCGAGGTCAACGAGGAAGAAGCCAGCAAAAATCCGAAGTTCAAGAAGATCTACGAACCATGGAAGCGTTTCCGCCAGGACGCGAACCAGTGGTTCTCGGTGGCTGAAGCGCCGCTGCAGAACTTCATGATCAGCCGCAAGTAAAACCTCGGTCGATCCTCGAAAAACCCGCGGCGCTTCGGCGTCGCGGGTTTTTTTATTGCGTTTACCGCAGCAGTAAAGCCCACGAGTCGGAGGTTTTTCTGACGCCGCAAATTGGCCACGTCGGTGACGCTGGCAGCAAGTCGGATCAGCGAAATGGCGGAGGAGTGCAGATGCCGTCGCATCCATTGTGGCGCCGGGCATTCGAACCATTCCATTGAATCATTCGGTCGAAGGCCAACGTTCGAGAGTGAAGCGCAGGAGTGCTGCGCAAAAAAAATCCGCAAGCAGTGCTTGCGGATTTTTTGGGGACGATCCCCGGTTACTTGGAATCGGTCGAGAAATTCAGCTGGAAATCGCCGTTACCCGTATTGTCACTCCCGGACTCGGCGCCATCCGACGATGGTTGGTCCGGCGTGCCGTAACTCGGACGCGGCATCTCGAGTTTCAGTTCCAGCTTTTCCTTCATGTCGGTTTTGTGGCTGATCGAGATAATTTGCGGGAACAGCAGGATCAGAGCCACCATCATCACCTGGATCAGCACGAAGGGAACCGCTCCCCAGTAGATGTCGGAGGTCTTGACCTCTTTCGGCGCCACCGAGCGCAGATAGAACAGCGCGAAACCGAATGGCGGATGCATGAACGACGTCTGCATGTTGATACTGATCAGAACCCCGAACCAGATCAGATCGATCCCCAGCTTGTCGGCGACCGGTCCCACCAACGGCACCAGGATGAAGGCCAGTTCGAAGAAATCGAGGAAGAACGCCAGGCCGAAGAACAGGATGTTGACCACCACCAGGAAGCCGGCGGTGCCGCCCGGCAGCGAGGTCAGCAGATGCTCGACCCACAGATCGCCGTTGACACCGCGGAATACCAGCGAAAAGACGCTGGACCCGATCAGGATGAACATCACGAAGGCAGCCAGGCGCGTGGTGGAATTCATCGCCTGCTTCAGCAAATCCCAGGACAGACGGCGATTCACCAGCGCCAGTACCAGCGCGCCGACAGCACCCATGCCACCGCCTTCGGTCGGCGTGGCGACGCCGATGAAGATGGTGCCGAGCACCAGGAAGATCAGCGCCAGTGGCGGAATCAGAACGAACACGATCTTTTCCGCCATCCGCGACAGCAGGCCGAGTTTCAGCTTGCGGTTCAACAGCGCCAGCACGAAGGCGCCGATGATGCCGAGGCTGGCCGAGAAGATCCACACTTCATCCATCGCAAGCGACGGGTGGTAGACCTTGTACAGCTCGGCGATCGCAAACGCCACGCCAATGGTGCCGGCAAACAGAACGATCAGCGAACGCAGGCCGCTGGCACCATTCGGTTCATGCAGATTGCGCGCTTCCGCCGGCAGGGCCGGCACCCATTGTGGCTTGATCAGCGAGCACAGGAAGATGTAGACGGCATACATCGCCGTCAGCAGCAGGCCAGGCGCGAAGGCGGCCTGGTACATGTCGCCGACCGAACGTCCCAGCTGGTCGGCCATCACGATCAGCACGAGCGAGGGGGGGATGATCTGGGCCAGCGTGCCGGATGCGGCGATGACGCCGGTGGCGACGCGCTTGTCGTAACCGTAGCGCAGCATCACGGGCAGCGAAATCAGGCCCATCGAGATGACCGACGCCGCCACCACCCCGGTGGTGGCTGCCAGCAGCGCACCGACGAAAATCACTGCATAGGCGACGCCGCCACGCAGCGGACCGAACAATTGGCCTATGGTGTCGAGCAAATCCTCGGCCATCCCGGAGCGTTCCAGGATCAAGCCCATGAAGGTGAAGAACGGGATTGCCAACAGCGTATCGTTGGCCATGATGCCATATAGGCGGTTCGGCAAGGCTTGCAGCAGTTCGGGCTTGAGCAGCCCCAGTTCGATGCCGACCAGGCCGAAGAACAGGCCGTTGGCAGCCAGCGAGAAGGCGACCGGGAAGCCGGATAGCAAAAAGATCACTAGGGCGCCGAACATGATGGGCGCCATGTTTGCAATTAGAAATTCAGCCATGTCGGTCCCCTTAGTCGATCTTGTTCGCGGCCTTGATGGCGGCGATTTCTTCTTCTGGCGTGACGACGTGCTTGTCGAACGCGTCGGCCTCGACATGTCCGGTCAGGTAGCCGATGCGCTTGATCAGCTC
>JBAUJK010000220.1:0-7188 GCA_049683695.1 Burkholderiaceae bacterium | reverse complement strand
CTGCTGGAAAGTGCGCCGCAGAACGACCGCACCGCCTACATGGCGGAAAAGGAACGTTTGTTGCACGGCTACCAGTGGCTGGATCGGGACGCCGGCATCGCCCGCATCCCGATCGAGCAGGCGATGCGGATCCTGGCGCAGCCGGCCGCGCCGGAGCGGCGGCCATGAAGCGCATGCTGACACTGCTGATCGCCGTGCTGCTGGTGGCGGAGGCCGGCGCCGGACCGCTGGCGCTGCCGGCGCCGCCGGTCGCCGGCTTCACGCAGAACCTCGACGCCCGCCTGCCGCTCGATGCCCGCTTCATCGACGAAAACGGGGCGGCCGTCCCGCTCGGCCGCTATTTCGGTGCGGTGCCGGTGGTGCTGGTACTCGGCTACTACCAGTGCCCGAACCTGTGCAGCACGCTGATGGACGGCGTGCTGCAGACGCTGGCGGCGCTGCGGCTGCCACCGCAGGCGTTCCGGCTGGTCGAGGTCGGCATCGATCCGGCCGAGACCTTCGCGCTGGCAGCGCGCAAGAAAGTGTCGTTCGAGCCGATGCTGGGCCGGCGCGGCGGCGAGCTGCACCTGCTGACCGGCGACGCCGCCGCGATCGGCCGGCTGGCGCGCAGCGCCGGTTTTTCCTACCGCTACGATCCGGCGTTGCGCCAGTACGCGCATCCGGCCGGCTTCCTGGTAGCGACGCCGGACGGCCGCATCGCCCGCTATTTCATCGGCGTGCGCTTCGAGCCGCGCGACCTGCGGCTGGCGCTGGTGGAGGCATCGGCCGGACGGATCGGCACGCTGTCGGATCGTCTGGTGCTGCTGTGCTCGCATTACGATCCGGCCAGCGGCCGCTACAGCGGTGCGGCGATGGCACTGGTGCGCGCCGCCTGCCTGCTGGCGCTGGCACTGCTGGCCGGCTGGATCGGCGCTGCGCTGTGGCGCGGCCGCACGCGGAGGCGGCCATGATCGAGCTGCTGCGCTTCGTGCCGGCCAGCGCCTCCAGCGCCTCCGGCCGTTTCGACCTGCTGATGCTGTGCCTGCTGCTGTTGACCGGCACGGTGGCGCTGGCGGTGGCGTTCCTGATCCTGTTCTTCTCAATCCGCTACCGGCGCGGCTCCAGCGCCGACCGCCGCCATGCGCCGACGCGCAACCGCGCGGTCGAGATCGCCTGGACCGTCACGCCGTTGCTGCTGTTCATCGGCCTGTACGGCTGGGCCGCCTACGACTACGTGCGGCTGTACCGGGTGCCGCCGGAGGCGATGCCGGTATTCGTGGTCGCCAAGCAATGGATGTGGAAGCTGGAGCATGCCAATGGCCAGCGCGAGATCGGCGAGCTGCACGTGCCGCTGGGCCAGCCGACGCGGCTGGTGATGACTTCCCAGGACGTGATCCACAGCTTCTACGTGCCGGCCTTCCGCATCAAGCAGGACGTGGTGCCGGGCCGCTACACCTCGCTGTGGTTCACGCCAACGCAGGCCGGCGAATTCCACCTGTTCTGCGCCGAATTCTGCGGCACCGAGCACTCGGTGATGCGCGGGCGCATCGTCGTGATGCCGCCGGCCGAGTTCGCGCGCTGGCTGCAGCAAGGAGCTGCGCGGCCCGGCATCGCCGCGCGCGGCTTCGAACTGTTCCGCCGCTACGGCTGCAGCGGCTGCCACGCCGCCGGTTCCAGCGTGCATGCGCCGGATTTGACTGGCCTGCTCGGACGCACCGTGCACCTGCAGGACGGCCGTTCGCTGGTGGCCGACGAAAACTACGTCCGCGACTCGATGCTGCTGCCGAAAAAGGATGTGGTGGCGGGCTACCAACCGATCATGCCGTCGTTCGCCGGCCAGATCAGCGAGGAAGACATCATGGCGATCATCGAATACATCCGCCAGACCGGAGCCGGCCATGCCAGCGCCAACCGATAGCGCTGGCGCCGCGCCCGATTACCTGGGCGAAGGCCATACGCTGCGTTCGTGGCTGACCACGCACGACCACAAGCGCATCGCGTTGTTGTACCTGGTGTCGATCACGCTGTTCTTTTTCATCGGCGGCGTGGCGGCGACGCTGATCCGGCTGGAGCTGACCACGCCGGAAGGCGACCTTGTGTCGCACGACACCTACAACAAGCTGTTCACGATGCACGGCGTGATCATGGTCTGGCTGTTCCTGATCCCGTCGATCCCGTCGGCGCTCGGCAACTTCCTGATGCCAATGATGATCGGCGCGCGCGACCTGGCGTTCCCGCGCCTGAACCTGGCCAGCTGGTACATCTACATTACCGGCGGGCTGTTCACGATCGCGGCGCTGGTCGCCGGCGGCGTCGATACCGGCTGGACCTTCTACACGCCATTTTCGACAATGTTTTCCAACACCCACGTGATCCTGGTGCTGGTCGGCGTGTTCATCGTCGGCTTTTCGTCGATCCTGACCGGGTTGAACTTCATCGTCACCGTGCATACGATGCGGGCGCCGGGCATGACCTGGTTCCGGCTGCCGCTGTTCGTCTGGGCCAACTACGCGACTTCGATCATCCTGGTGCTGGCGACGCCGGTGCTGGCGATGACGCTGCTGCTGCTGGCCGCCGAGCGGCTGCTGGGCGTCGGCATCTTCGACCCGGCACTGGGCGGCGATCCGCTGCTGTTCCAGCACCTGTTCTGGTTCTATTCGCACCCGGCGGTGTACATCATGGTGCTGCCGGCGATGGGCGTGGTCAGCGAAATCATCCCGTGCTTCGCCCGGAAGCGCGTGTTCGGCTACCGCTTCATGGCCTATGCGATCCTCGGTATCGCGGTATTCGGCTTCATGGTCTGGGGCCACCACATGTTCGTGTCCGGGCAGTCGGTCTATGCCGGGCTGGTGTTTTCGCTGCTGTCGTTCCTGGTGGCGATTCCATCGGCGATCAAGGTATTCAACTGGACCGCGACGCTGTACAAGGGCTCGATCACGTTTTCGGCGCCGATGCTGTACGCGCTCGGCTTCGTCGGCCTGTTCACGGTCGGCGGCCTGACCGGGTTGATTCTGGCGTCGCTGGCGATCGACGTGCACCTGACCGACACCTATTTCGTGATTGCCCATTTCCACTACATCATGGTCGGCGGCGCGGTGATGGCGTACCTGGGCGGCGTGCATTTCTGGTGGCCGAAGATCTCGGGGCGCATGTACCCGGAAATCTGGGGCAGGGTGGCGGCGGCGACGATCTTCTTCGGCTTCAACCTGACCTTTTTCCCGCAATACCTGCTCGGCTACGCCGGCATGCCGCGCCGCTACCACGCCTATCCGCCGGAATTCCAGCTGCTGAACATCCTGTCGTCGGCCGGCGCCGCGATGCTGGCGGTTGGCTACCTGCTGCCGCTCGGCTATCTCGCCTGGTCGCTGGCCTATGGCCGGCGCGCCGGAGCCAATCCGTGGCAGGCGACCGGACTGGAGTGGCAGACGCCGTCGCCGCCACCGAAGGAGAATTTCGCGCATACGCCGGTGGTGACGGCGGAGCCGTACGACTACGAGCCGCAGAGCGGCCGCGAGGTGCCGCAATGAGCGCCCCGACCGTAGCCGCCGCGCCGGCGGCGCCGCAGTTCGACGAGCGCCGCCAGCAGGAGGCGGCCGCCAGCCTCGGCCTTTGGGTCTTCCTGGCTACCGAGCTGATGTTCTTCGGCCCGCTGTTTTTCGGCTATGCCTATGGCCGCAGCCATTTTCCGCAGGCGTTCGCCGCCGCCAGCCGCCACACCGACGTCGTGCTGGGCAGCATCAACACCGCGCTGCTGCTGACCAGCAGCGTGACGATGGCCTGCGCCGCCGCCGCCCGTGGCCACGACGCGCGGCGCGCGGCGGCCTGGCTGCTGTGGGCCACCGCCGCTCTCGGCGCCTGCTTTCTGGCGCTGAAGGGCGTCGAATACGCGCACGACTGGCGTGATCGGCTTTTTCCGGGCGTGCGTTTCGCATTCGGCGACGCCCATGCCGGCGGCGCCGAAATCTTCTTTTTCCTGTACTTCGCGACCACCGCGCTGCACGCGCTGCACCTGACGATCGGCATCGTCGTCGTCTGCCTGTTTGCACTGGCGCTGCGGCGGCGGGCGACGGAATTCGCCAGCGCCGAACGGATCGAACTGGCCGGGCTGTACTGGCACTTCGTCGACCTGATCTGGATTTTCCTGTACCCGATCCTGTACCTGGTCGGACGCAGCGGGGGATGAGCATGCAATCGCAGATGAAACGCTACGCGCTCGTCTGGCTGGCGCTGATGGCGCTGCTGGCCACCACGCTGGGCAGCGCCTACCTGAAGCTGGGTATCTGGAACGGCATCGTCAACCTAGTGATCGCCGTCGCCAAGGCGGCGCTGGTGGCGGTGTTCTTCATGCACTTTGCACGCGCGCGGGCGATGGTGCGCCTGTGCGCCGGTATCGCGCTGTTCGCGCTGGCGCTGCTGTTCGCGATCGGCGGCAGCGACTACGCGACGCGAGCGATCCATGCGGCGCCGTGGCAGTCGCCACAGCAGTTGCAGTCGACCACCGTCGGGGGTTAGGGATGGCGCACCCAATCGCCGTCGTTACCGGCGCCTCGGCCGGCATCGGGCGCGCCACCGCGATCGAATTTGGCCGCCACGGCTGGCGCGTGGCACTGCTGGCGCGCGGCATCGACGGCCTGGAAGGCGCCCGGCGCGACGTGCGGGAGGCCGGCGGCGAAGCGATGATCGTCGTCACCGACGTCGCCGACCAAGCGCAGGTGGAAGCCGCCGCCGAGCGCATCGAGCGCGAATGGGGCGCGATCGAGGTCTGGGTCAACGATGCGATGGCGACCATCTTCTGCGATCTGGCGTCGATTTCCCCGGCCGACTTCCGCCGCGCCACCGAGGTGACCTATCTGGGCACCGTCTGGGGCACGATGGCGGCGCTGAAGCGGATGAAGCCGCGCGACGCCGGCGCCATCGTCCAGGTCGGCTCGGCGCTGGCCTACCGCTCGATCCCGCTGCAGGCGCCGTACTGCGGCGCCAAGAGCGCGATCCGCGGCTTCACCGACGCGCTGCGCTCGGAACTGATCCACGACAACAGCCGCGTGCAGTTGACGATGGTGCAGCTGTCGGCCTTCAACACGCCGCAGTTCGACTGGGGGCGCTGCTGTCTGCCGGACGTGCCGAAACCGCTCGGCAAGATCTTCCAGCCGGAAGTGGCGGCACGCGGCATCTACTGGGCCGCCACCCATCGCCAGCGCGAACTGTGGGTCGGCTGGCCGGCCGCCGAGGCGATCATCGGTACGCGCTTTCTGGCCGGCTACCTGGACCGCAAGCTGGCGCGCGACGCCTATGCTGGCCAGGAATCGGCGAAGCCGGTTGCGCCCGGGCGGCGTGACAACCTGTATCAGCCGCTGCCGGGCGACCACGGCGCGCATGGCCGCTTCGACGATCGCGCGCACGATTTCAGCTCCCAGCTATGGCTGGCCACCCATCCGCGCGTGCTGGCTGCGGTACTGGCGGCGGCTGCGTTAATGGCGGCCGGTCTGCTGCGCTGGGCAGCGTCATGAGCAGGGGTATCCATCAAAAATGACCGGCATATGCGCGGGATACGGCATATAACGAGGGAGTATATTGTGATTCTGCTATTTTTCAGCGGAAACCGATGAGCGAATCGCGCAAGGTGGTCTATGCCGCGCTGGCCGGCAACGTCGCCATCGCGGTGACCAAGTTCGTGGTGGCCGGCGTCACCGGCAGTTCGGCGATGCTGTCGGAAGGCATCCATTCGACGGTCGATACCGGCAACAGCCTGCTGCTGCTGGTCGGCGTGCGCGGCAGCCAGCGCCAGGCCGATCAGGAACATCCGTTCGGCTACGGCAAGGAACTGTACTTTTCCAGCCTGATCGTCGCGATCCTGATCTTCGGCTTCGGCGGCGGCATCTCCGCTTACGAGGGCGTGACCCACATCCTGAATCCGCACCCGATCGAAAACCCCGGCTGGACTTACATCGTGCTGGCCTGCTCCGCGCTGTTCGAAGGCATCAGCTTCTCGGTGGCGCTGCGCGCGGCACTGAAGGAGAAGGGCGAGCGGCCATTCTGGAGCTGGCTGCATCACAGCAAGGATCCCGGCACCTTCACCGTGCTGGCCGAAGACAGCGCGGCGCTGGCCGGACTGGCGCTGGCAGCGATCGGCATCTGGTGCAGCCAGCACTTCCAGATGCCGGCGTTCGACGGCTTGGCATCGGTGGCGATCGGCATCCTGCTGGCCGGCGTGGCGGTGTCGCTGATCTACGAGAGCCGCGGCCTGTTGATCGGCGAAGGCGTCAGCCCGCAGACCGCGGCATCGATCCGGCAGATGGTGGCGGCCGATGACCGGGTGGTGCGCGCGTCGTCGCCGCTGAGCATGTATTTCGGCCCCGACGACGTACTGCTGACGCTGGACGTCGAATTTCGCGCCGACCTGCCGGGCACCGGGATCGCGCAGGCGGTGAAGCACTTCGAAGAAGAGATCCGCGCCCGCTATCCGAAGATCAAGCGCATCTACATCGAAGCGGTGCCGCCAGCGGCGCCCGCGGTACCGGCGGCAGGCAGGCCGAAATAGAAGCCATCCTGCCGCACCGCCATTCCGGCGCACGCCGCGATCCGGTCGCGTTCGCGGTGCCGGCCACGACACCGGATCCGGTTTGCGCCGGACGGCGGATTCCTCCCGGAGAGCGCTCTGCCTTGGTCTATGATGGCGGGTCGCGCACGGCTGCTTCACCGCAGGCGGCGCCGATGGAGCCTGAATGGAAACCCTGAATCACACGCTGTTTTTATGGCTGAATGCGCCGGCCCGGCCGGCGCCGGCGATGCTCGCGCTCGGTCTTTTTTTCGCCGTATACGCGGTTTGGATCGTGCCGGCGGCGGCCGCCCTCGGTTGGCTGCGCGGCCGGCGGGCCGGCCGCCAGGCATTGCTGCAGGCTGCCGCCGCCGCAGTCGCTGCCTGGCTGGTCAATCAGCTGATCGGTTGGCTGTGGCCGCAGCCGCGGCCGTTCGCCATCGACCTCGGCCACACGCTGGTCGCGCATGCGGCGAATTTCTCCTTCCCCAGCAATCACCTGGCGGTGACGTGGGCGGTCGCCTTCAGCCTCCTGATGGCGCGCGGCGGGCGCCACCTCGGACTGGCGCTGGCGCTATTGGGTGTGCCGATCGCCTGGGCGCGCATCTACGTTGGTGTCCATTTTCCGCTCGACATGCTGGGCGCTGCGCTGGTGGCGCTGGCCTGTGCCGTGC
>JBAUJK010000219.1:0-2299 GCA_049683695.1 Burkholderiaceae bacterium | reverse complement strand
GGCCTGGCGCGCCAGCTGTTCGCCGAGCGCTTCCGGCGACGGCACCACCGCCAGCGCGCCGCCTCCGGCGACGAAGGAATCGCGCACACCGATCACCGGCAGCGCCGACGCATGCTCGGTCCAGTGCGCCAGTTCGCGGTCGTCGACCACCTGCAAGGCGCCCTGCTCGCGCGCCAGGCCCTTGGAGCTCAGCACCAGCAATACGTCGGCGTCGGCGGCGGCGCCGCGCACCGCTTTCTGCCATGCCGCGTAGTCGGACACCAGGTGCACGCCGGACAGCCGGTGCGGCCCCCAGTCGAAATCCTGCACCTGCTGCCGTTCCGCCTGGCCGGTCGGATCGTCGATACCGAGTACGCGGATGCGCAGCGCCGGCCGCTTGAAGTAGCGCAACAGCTCGACGATCTGCGCCAGTGGCAGCGTTTCGCGCACGCCGGTGACGTTGGCGGCGCCGACGTAGCCGAAACTGGCCGGGTCCTCGCCGACGCCGTAGACGATGCGCAGGTCGCTGCGGCCGCGGTAGTGGCGGCCGACGTATTGCTGCGCCTCCTCGCCGATCACCATCAGCACGTCCGGATTCCAGGCGTCGATCACGCTGCGGCTGTGCTGCGCCGCCGCCTCCCAGTTGGTGCGCACCGATTCGTCGGAAAAACTCATGTAGTGCCAGCGGGTCCTGACCGGCCGCAGGTTGCGCGCCAGCTCGCGGCGGATGCCGCCGTCGACCGCGGTTTCCCACGAGCCTTCCTCGGAATAGCTCTGCAGCACCAGCAGGCGCGGCTTCTGGTGGTTGAACGCGATCAGCAGCCCCGACAGCAGCACGATGAAGGCGGCGGCGAACAGCAGGGTTGGGCGCGATTTCATCGGCGGAACACTTTCAGTACAGGCCGAGCCACTGCCAGTACGGGATCGAGGCGTAGGCCAGCAGCACCCGCAGGCCGTTCAGCCACCACGAATACTGCATGAACAGCGCCTCGTCGCAGCGCTGGCGCAGGCCGGACGCCAGCGCCTGGCCGTAGGCCGAATTCTGGTGCGGCAGGAACCAGATGTCGGAAAACAGCGAGGCCAGGAACACCACGATCCACGGATGGATGCCCTGCGCGGTGCCGAGCGGCAGCAACAGCGTCGCCGCCATCACCATGCCGGCGGTGATCGGCATCACCAGCCGCAGCAGCAACGTCACCACCAGCGCCAGCAGCACGAACCAGCCGAGCTGGCCGTCGATCCAGTCGAGCGAGCTGCCGATCGCGCCGACCAGCACTTCGCGCAGGCCGAGGTAGTTCAGCGCCTCGGTAAAGCCGTCCAGCGACAGCAGGAAAAAGATGATCGGCCAGTCCAGCGCCTGGAAGCCCTTCTTGTCGAGCGCGCCCAGCGCCAACAGCGCCACCAGCACCAGCGCCGCCAGCCATGCCGTCTGCGACTGGTGCCATTGCGGCAGCGCGGCGCCGGCCAGGAACACCAGGAAGGCCGCGGCAGCGACCCATTCGGCGCGGCCGAGCGGACCGAGAATCGCCAGCTGTCCTGCGATCCGCTCGCGCGGCAGCGGCTGGCTGTGCTGCGGCTTGAACAGCAGGCGCATCGCCAGCAGGTGCGCGCCGATCAACCCGGCCGCCGCCACCGCCGCCGCCACCAGCCAGTAGCTGCCCTGGAATTCGGTGCGCACCTGCGCCGGCAGCATCGTGAACGCCGCCAGGTTGGCCGACTTGGCGGTCAGCAGCAGCGGCGAGAACAGGGTCGCGCCGGTGAAGGCGGCGATCATCAGCGCGCTCGCCTCGCGGCTGTGCGAGCGGGCGCCGAGGCTGGCGTCCATCTCGCGGTACAGCGGCAGCAAGAGCGCCAGCCGCGCGTTCGACGACGGCATCACGATCGACAGCACGAAGCCGAACGCGGTCAGCGCCGCGCGGTGCCAGAACGGCCGGTCCGGCATCTTCAATAGCGTCCACAGCATCGCCCGGTAGGCCAGCCCGGAACTGACCAGTACCGCCGACAGCGCATACACGCCCAACAGCAGCAGGAAGGCGCGTGAATAGAAGCCGGACAGCGCGATCCTCGGCGGTACCAGCTCGATGAACAGCATCGCCACGATCGCGATCAGCGGCGGGATGTATTCATCGACCAGCGCGAACAGCCACATCAGCGCCGTCATCGCGAACAGGCCGAGGTAGATCGCGCTGTGCTGCGGCAGCCCGCCATACAGCGCCGCCTGGTAGGTTGCCAGCGGCAGCGTCAGCGTCGTCAGCCAGCCGATCCGCTGGCGCAGCGGCAACGCCGGCGCCGGCTTGCGCTCGACGCGCACCGGTGCCGG
>JBAUJK010000218.1:0-1652 GCA_049683695.1 Burkholderiaceae bacterium | reverse complement strand
GGCGGCGTCGATCGCCGCCACCACCGGCCCGCGGTGCAGCACCGTCTTGATCAGCTTTTCCGCCTCCAGCCGCCGCAATGCCTCGCGCAGCGACGGCCGGCTGACGTCCAGCAGCTCGCACAGCTCGCGCTCGCGCAGCCGCTCGCCGGGCTGGAAGCGGCCGTTCATGATGGCGTCGCGCAGGAAGTTCTCGACGTGGCTGCGCAGGCTTTCCGGCTTGCGCAGCGGCGCCAGCGCGGCGCCGCCGTCGCCGGCGTGGGCGGCGGTGTCGGCGGTTTGGGCGGCAGGAACGGCGGGAAGGGAACTCATGCAAGGATTCTAGAAATTGTCAGACAAACTGTCAATAAGACCGTTTGAAAAAATCGTCCGGGCGAAGGCGAGTGAGTGCCTACCCGCGGCCGCGGCGCCGGGCGGCATGCGCGCGCGCCAACGCCGCACCAAGGTGTCAGCAGGAAAAAATATTAGGGACTACGCGGGTTATGGCGTCAGTAGGCGCTCGCACCGCAGCCGCCGGCAGGCGAAAACGGAAGGCGGCGACAGGACGCCGCCGCGAAATATGGGAAACGGAAAGCCGCGCTAGACGCTGCCGGCCTTTTCCACCACCAGGATGCGCGCCTCGCCGACCGGATGGGCGACGTGCTCGCAACCGGGGCCGGCGTAGAAGACGTCGCCGGCCACCAGGCGCGCGATCTCGACGCGGCCGTCGACCTTGTGGTGCATGTCGACGATGCCATCCAGCACCGCGAACACTTCGGCGCCGTCGTTGACGTGCCATTGATAAGGCTGGTCGGTCCAGTGCAGACGCACGGTGGCGCCTTCGATGGCGGCGATGTCGCGCGCGCCCCAGGCGCGCTCGGCGCGGAATTCGGTGCTGCGGATGATGGCTTGCGTCATGGAGCCTCCTAGCGGTTGGTCAGCGATACGCCGGCGATCACCAGCACGCCGCCGACGATCATCGAAATCAGGATGGTCTCGTGCAGCATCAGCGCTCCGAGCGCGATGCCGAACACCGGCACCAGGTTGGTGAACACCGAGGTGCGCGCCGGGCCGATCGCCTTGATGCCTTCGCTGTACCAGATGAACGCGACCACGGTGCCGAACACACCCAGGTACAGCAGCGACACCAGCACCTGCCAGTCGAAGCGGCCTACATCCAGCTGCGGCAGCTCGAACGCGGCGCCGACCGCCAGCAGCAGCAAGCCCCACAACGACGCATAGGTGGTGGCGGCGACCGGCGACAAGCCCTTCAACGCGTGACGGCCCAGTATCGTATACGCAGCCCAGCTGGCGACGCCGCACAGCATCAGCAGTTCGCCGGCGCCGAGCGATTGCGACACGTCGCGCCAGGCGCCGGCCAGGTCGCCGCGGGCAACGATCACCACCGCGCCGACGAAGGCCAGCGCGATGCCGAGCCAGCGCCGCGCGCCCAGCCGTTCGCCGAAGAACAGCGCCAGCGCTAAGGCGGTTGCGACCGGGTTCAGCGTCACGAACAGCGCGGTGCGGCCGGCCGGCATGCGCCCGAGCGCGGCGAAGAAAAAGAAGTTGTACAGGAAGATGCCGGTCAGCCCGAGCGCGAAGGTCGACCACAGCTGCGAGCGGTTCAGGCGCGGCAGCCCGCCCTCCAGCTTCCACGCCAGCGGCAGCAGCAGCGC
>JBAUJK010000217.1:0-5157 GCA_049683695.1 Burkholderiaceae bacterium | reverse complement strand
GAGCACGTGCGCACGCCGATGGTTGTTACTAGAACCCGCTCTGGCGGATCGTGATGTTCAGGCGCCCCGGCAGCGCCAGCCGGCGCGGGCCGCTGCCGGGGTAAACCTTCGGCACACCGTGGTAAGCCATGCGCGCCGGCCCGCCGAACACGAACAGGTCGCCGCTGGAGAGCGTGATGTCGGCATACGGCCGCGTGCGCGTCCCGGTATTGCCGAAGCGGAACAGCGCGCTGTCGCCCAGGCTGATCGAAATCACCGGCCAGCCGCGCGCGATCGCCGCCGCCGATTCGCCGCGGTCCTGGTGCATGCCGAGCTTGGCGCCGGGGCCGTACCAGTTGATGATCGCCGAATCCGGCGCGTAGTCGTCGTCGGTGCCGAAGGTGGCGGCATACGCGCGTCGCGCCAGCGTATCCAGCAGCGGCGGAAACGGCTGCACCGGCACCTGCCCGGCGCCGTCGGCGAAGCGCGAATAGCGGTCGCGGTGCCAGTACCAGCCGAGGTAGGCCGAGCGGATCGACAGCGGCGTACCGTCGAACATGCGCGGCACCACGAAGCCGGCCGGCCCGCGGCCCCAGCGGCGGCAGGCGTCGACCAGCCCCACCTGTTCTTCGGGCGTCAGCCAGCCGGGAAAATAATAGGCGCCGGGAGCGACTTGCAGCGCTTCCCGCGCGAACAGATCGAGCGCCTGCATGCGGTGAGCGGAATCGGAGCGTTGACAAAAGCGGTCGCCAGCGGCGCGCCGGATTTCATTGTACGCCGCGGCAACGGCGCGGCCGGGCCGGTAGAATGGCGCCTTTGCCGTCCCCCGCAACAGCCCGATCATGCGTCGCCGCCCGCCTCTCCTTCCCGCTTTTTCCCCTGCCGACCGGCGCTTGCGGGCGTCGCGATGAACATCCTGTCGGTCTGGCATCCGAAGGTCCTGCGCCGCTGCTGGCCGGGGATGGCGGTCGCGATCGTGATCGCGCTGGCGGCCACCTTCGTGTCCGACAGCTACGGCGGTCCGCAATTGTTGTACGCGCTGTTCTTCGGGCTGGCCTTCCATTTCCTGGCGCGCGATCCGGTCTGCCAGCCGGGCATCGAATTCTGCAGCCGCACCATCCTGCGCACCGGCGTTGCGCTGCTGGGCGCGCGCATCACCTTCGGCCAGATCGCGTCGCTCGGGGCGGCGCCGATCGTGATGGTGGTGTGCGGCGTGGCGGCGACGATGCTGTTCGGCTGGTGGCTGGCGCGCCGGCTCGGGCGGCCGCATGCCGAAGGGGTGCTGTCGGGCGGCTCGGTGGCGATCTGCGGCGCCTCGGCGGCGCTGGCGATCGCGGCGGTGCTGCCGCAGAGCAAGGAAAACGAAAAGTTCACGCTGCTGACCGTGGTCGGCGTCACCACGCTGTCGACGCTGGCGATGATCGTCTATCCGCTGATCGTCAAACTGCTCGGCCTCGATCCGGACGCCGCCGGCATCTTCATCGGCGGCACCATCCACGACGTCGCGCAGGTGGTCGGCGCCGGCTACATGATTTCGACGCATACCGGCGACGTCGCCACCTTCGTCAAGCTGACGCGGGTGGCCTGCCTGGTGCCGGCAGTGCTGGCGCTGTCGATCCTGTTCAAGAGCCGGGTCGGCAAGACCGAGGTGCAGACGCAGCCGCTGGTGCCGGTGTTTTTGATCGGCTTCGTCTGGTTCGTGATCGCCAACAGCTTCGGCTTCATCCCGGCGCCGGCCGGCGACTGGATCAACCACGCGTCGCGCGCCTGTCTGGTGACCGCGATCGCCGCGCTCGGCGTCAAGACTTCGTTCCAGTCGCTGGCCTCGCTCGGCTGGCGGCCGGTGGCGATGCTGGTCGGCGAAACCGTGTGGCTGGCGCTGTTCGTGCTGGCGGCGCTGGCGCTGATGCGCTAGCGCTCAACATATACTCCCCGGCATAACCTTCCATGCCGGGCGCCTTCCTGTCGTTTTTACCGCATACCCCCGCATCATCCGGCGCGGCGCCAGACCAGCAGCCGGTTGTTGGCCGGCATCGCATGATCTTCCTGCGGCACCAGGCCGGCAGCGGCCGCCAGCTCGCCAACCGCCTCGGCATCGCGCAGCCCCATGCCCGGATCGCGGGCGCGCAGCGCGGCGTCGAATTCGGCATTGCTGGCGCTGGTGAAGCGGCCGCCATAGTTGAACGGCCCGTACACGCAGAACAGGCCGCCGGCCGGCAGCAGGCGGCCGACGCCGGCGAACATGCGCTCGACCTCCTGCCAGCCCATGATGTGGCAGGTGTTGGCGGTGAACACGGCGTCGAAATCACCATGCGGCCAGGCCGGCGCGCGCATGTCCAGCAGCAGCGGCGGCAGCACGTTCGGCAGCCGCGCCTCCTGCTGCCAGGCGCGGATGCTGGCGTGGTTCGGCTCCAGGTCGCTGGCCTGCCATTGCAGATGCGGCAGCGCGGCGCCGAAATGCACCGCGTGCTGGCCGCTGCCGCTGCCGATTTCCAGCACCCGCCGGCGATCGGCCAACAGCGGCCGCAGCCGCTCCAGGATCGGCGCGCGGTTGCGCTCGCAGGCGGGGGAAAATTGCCTGTCCATCAGTCGCTCCTGTCGGGGCGCGAGCGCAGCGCCGGGATCATCAGCGCCAGCGTGTTGTCGCGCCGCCAGTAATGGTGAAAAAGCGCGGCCAGCGTGTGCAGGCCGATCAGCCAGTAGCCGGCGTTGCCGACGAATTCGTGCAGCTCCTTGATCTGCGACGCCAGCGCCTTGTCGGGTCCGAGCAGCGGCGGCCACTCCCAGCCGAAGAAAGGCACCGGCTTGCCGGCGGCGCTCAGCGCCATCCAGCCGGCCAGCGGCATGCCGATCATCAGCGCGTACAGCAACGTCTGGATCAGGCGCGCCAGCCGCTCCTGCCACTGCGGCGGGCTGGGCCGGATCGACGGCGGCCGGCCGGCGACGACACGCAACAGCAGCCGCAGGCCAACCAGCAACAGCACCGACAGGCCGAGCATGAAATGCCAGCTCTTCAGGCCGTCGCGCGCCGCACTGCCCTTCGGAAACAGGTCGTTCAATTCGATGCAGGCGTACACCGCCGCCAACAGCAGCAGCATCAGCCAGTGCAGCGCGATCAGCATGGTGCTGTAGCGCTGTTCGGTGTTGTTCCACATGGATGCCCTCTCGTGCCAATGGCACGGCATCAATGTAGCAAGTCCGGCGTGCGCTTGCCGACAGTGGACGCAAAAAAAGCCGGAGCGCCGTGGACGGCGTCCGGCTGCGACGGCGCTTGGCGCTAGCGCTACGCCGCGTTCACTTCCCCAGCAACAGGTAGTGGGTCGGATCGTCCTCGCATTGGCCGGTGCCGCATTCGAGCACGGTCGACACCAGGTTGGCGGCGATCAGCAGCACGAACACCACCATGCAGGCGCGGCCGATGCTGCCGACCGGCTGCGGCGCGCCGTCGCGCCGCCGCAGCATCAGCAGCAGCGCGATATAGGCGGCTGCGGCGATCGCCGACAGCAGCGCCAGCGTGTAGAAATGCATGCCGAACAGCGCCGAGCCGTAGCTGCCGCTGCCCGGCACGATGTGCAGCAGCACCTGGCGCGACGAAATGGCGCCGGTCAGCAGGCAGCCGAACAGCGCCACCCCATAGTGCAGACTGCGTACGCCGAAGCGCAGGTTGAGCATGAAGCCGAAGCCGATCGCGATCATGCCGACCCGCTGCAGCAGGCACAGCGGGCACGGCAGCTCGCGCAGCGCCAGCTGGTAGTAGAACGCGATCGCCAGGCTCAGGCAGATGCCGGCCAGACCCAGCAGGTTGAGCATGGCGCCGAGGTCTTGCCGCGACGACGGCGGACGGGTAATGGCGGAATGCATGGCGGCCTCAGAAGGTCAGGTTCAGCGGATCGGTCGCATGGTGGCGCAGCCACAGCACGCTGACCACCATCAGCAGCAACCAGCAGGCCAGCGCGGCACTGCGCCAGCCGCGCAGCACGCCGACGGCGGCGCACAGCGCGATCAGGAACGGCAGGAACATGAACATGGATGTCTCTTTCGAATAATTGTCATGGCGGGTTGCCAGCCGGAATAGTAAGGCAAGGCCGGCCCGCGCGGAGCATCGATCCGCGCTACCATGCGACCTTTTCCATGCGGGTGCGAGCCCGTCTCCCGTGAGCGCGCGCTTCAAATACACCGCCTTCGCCCTGCTGGCGATCCTGATCTGGGCCGGCAATACCGTGGTCAGCAAGATGGCTGCCGACGTCATCGCGCCGGCCGCGATTTCGTTCTATCGCTGGCTGCTGGCGGCGGCGCTGATGACGCCGTTCCTGCTGCGCCCGACCTGGCGCAACCGCGCCGCGATCCGCCCACATTTGCCGCGCCTGCTGGTGCTGGCGCTACTGGGCATGGTGCTGTACCAGAGCCTGGCCTACTTCGCCGCCGAAACCACCTCGGCCACCAACATGGGCATCATCGCCTCCACCATGCCGCTGCTGACGCTGCTGCTGTCGGGGTTGCTGCTGGGCGAGGCGCCGAGCGCGGCCACCATCGGCGGCGGCGCGCTGTCGTTCGGCGGCCTGCTGCTGTTGATCGGCCAGGGCGAGCCGGCGCTGCTGCTGCGGCACGGCATCGGCCTCGGCGACGGCCTGATGCTATTGGCGACGCTGGCCTATGCCGCCTATGGCGTATTGCTGCGCAAATGGCCGATGCCGGTGCCGACCTGGCAGATGCTGTACGTGCAGGTACTGGCGGCGGCGGTCCTGCTGCTGCCCGGCTGGTGGCTGGCGCCGCCGTCGCCGATCACCGCCGCCAACCTGCCGCTGGTGCTGTACGCCGGCATCGCCGCCTCGATCGTATCCGCCTTCCTGTGGATGGAAGGCGTGGCCGGGCTGGGCGCGGCGCGCGCGGCGATGTACATGAACCTGCTGCCGCTGCTGACCGCATTGATTGCGATCGTGCTGCTGTCGGAGCGGCTGCACGGCTATCACCTGGCGGGCGGCGCGATCACGCTGGCCGGCGTGCTGCTGGCGCAGGGGATCGTGCCGCTGCGTTCGCGCGGCGTCTGCAAATAGCGTTAGAGCAGATTCGGCCTGACCTGACTTGCCGATGCCGGCCGCCTTGCCCACGGCACGGCGTTGCGGCTCCTTGCAATAGCTCGCTATTGCGCGTCGCCGCGCCTTGTGCCAGTGGCAATCC
>JBAUJK010000216.1:0-4182 GCA_049683695.1 Burkholderiaceae bacterium | reverse complement strand
CAGCCGCCCCGGCGGCGGCCCCGTCGGCACCGGCCAGCCTCGACGCCGCCGAAGAAATCATCGACGCGCCGCCACCGAAGCTGGCGCAGCCGGCGCCGGCGGCGAAACCGCCGGCCCGGCCGCAGGTCGAGGAAGTGGCGCTGACGCGGCCGACCCCGAAGCCCGAGACGAAAAAACCGGAAGCGAAGGACAAGCCGGCCGCCCATGACGACGAGGAGGCGCGCGCCCGCGCGATCCTGGAAGGCAAATTCGCCGCGCCGGCGGCGCCGAAGGCGGCCGATGCCAAGTCCGGCAAGTTCGTGCTGCAGGTGGCGGCGCTGGCGTCCGCCGACAAGGTCAGCGAAGTGCGCGGCAAGCTGTCCGAGGCCGGCATCGCTTCGTATACGCAGAAGGTGGCGACCGCATCCGGCGAGCGCATCCGCATCCGCGTCGGCCCGTTCGCCAGCCGCGACGATGCCGAAAAGATGCGCGCTCGGCTCGGCAAGCTCGGCTTCAACGGCACGCTGGTCCCGGCGTGAGCGCGGCCGCGGCTCGGTTGGCTCGCCGGTGACGGTCTTCGATTATCTGGTGCTGTTCGTGCTGGCCTGCTCGGTGGTGATCAGCACGCTGCGCGGATTGGTCAAGGAAATCCTGTCGCTGGCCGGCTGGATCGTCGCATTCGTGGTCGCCAATGCCTACGGCCAGCCGCTGGCGGAACTGCTGCCGGCGATGATCCCGGGTGCCACCACGCGCCTGATCGCGGCTTTTCTGGCGTTGTTTATCGGCTGCCGCATCCTGATGGGCCTTTTGGCGATGGCGCTGGACGCGATCGTCAAGGCCAGTGGCTTGGCGCTGGCCGACCGCGGGCTGGGCGGATTGTTCGGGCTGGCGCGCGGGCTGGTGATCGTGCTGGCGGCCGTGCTGCTATGCGGCCTGACCGCGATTCCGCAGCAGCCGTTCTGGCGCGATGCGCTGCTGGCGCCGCTGGCGGAAACCGCGGCGCACACCGTCAAGCCGTATCTGCCGGGGGAGTTTTCGCGGCATCTGCAGTTTTGAACCGTCATTCGTCTTTTCTTTCAGGAGTCCACCATGTGTGGCATCGTCGGCGTCTTTTCCCACCAACCGGTCAACCAGCTGATCTATGACGCGCTGCTGCTGCTGCAGCACCGCGGCCAGGATGCGGCCGGCATCGCCACCTGCAACGGCAACGGCTTTTCGATGCACAAGGCCAACGGCCTGGTGCGCGACGTGTTCCGCACCCGCAACATGCGCGCGCTGCCCGGCAATTCCGGCATCGGCCAGGTGCGCTATCCGACCGCCGGTTCGGACAGCGCCGAAGAGGCGCAGCCGTTCTACGTCAACGCGCCGTTCGGCATCATCCTCGCGCACAACGGCAACCTGACCAACTGGGAACAGCTGAAGATCGAGATGTTCAGGAACGATCGCCGCCACATCAACACCGATTCCGACACCGAGGTGCTGCTGAACGTGCTGGCGCATGAAATCCAGCAGGCCACCAGCGGCGATTCGCTGGAGCCGGCCACGCTGTTCCAGGCGGTGGCGGCGCTGCACCGGCGCGTGCGCGGCTCCTACGCCGTGGTGGCGCAGATCGCCGGCTACGGCATGCTGGCGTTCCGCGATCCGTTTGGCATCCGGCCGCTGTGCATCGGCTTCAACGACACCGAGGGCGGCGTCGAATACATGGTGGCGAGCGAGTCGGTGGCCCTGGACGGCCTCGGCTTCCGCTTCCTGCGCGACGTGCTGCCGGGCGAGGCGATCTTCATCGATACCGACGGCAAGCTGTACCACCAGCAGTGCGCCGATAACCCGTCGCTGAATCCCTGCGCGTTCGAATACGTCTACCTGGCGCGCCCGGATTCGATCATCGACGGCGCCTCGGTGTACGCGACCCGGCTGAAGATGGGCGAATACCTGGCCGACAAGATCCGGCGCGAATTGTCCACCGGCGACATCGACGTCGTCATGCCGATCCCCGATTCGTCGCGGCCGGCGGCGCTGGAGCTGGCGCACAAGCTGAACCTGGAATACCGCGAAGGCTTCATCAAGAACCGTTACATCGGCCGCACCTTCATCATGCCGGGGCAGGCGCAGCGCCGCAAATCGGTGCGCCAGAAGCTGAACGCGATCGGGCTCGAATTCAAGGGCAAGAACGTGCTGCTGGTCGACGATTCGATCGTGCGCGGCACCACCAGCCGCGAGATCGTGCAGATGGCGCGCGAAGCCGGCGCCAACAAGGTGTTCTTCGCGTCGGCGGCGCCGCCGGTGGTGTTCCCGAACGTGTACGGCATCGACATGCCGACCCGAAGCGAACTGATCGCGCATGGCCGCAGCACCGACGAAGTGTGCCGCGAAATCACTGCCGACGCGCTGGTCTACCAGGATCTCGACGCGCTGAAGCGCTCGATTTCCGATGTCAATCCGGCGTTGAAGAATTTCGAGGCGTCCTGCTTCGACGGCCATTACATCACCGGCGACATTACGCCGGCCTACCTGGACCGCATCGAATCGGCGCGCAACAACCCGAAGCCGGCTGCTTCCGACGACGCCGTGCGCTCGCAACTGAACCTGAACCTGGCCCAGGTCGACTGATCCCATCCAAACCGTTTTCGCGGCCCGTCCGCTCCATCCGATGAACACGCCCAAGTCCTACGGCTTCACTACCACCATCCTGCACAGCGACCGCCAGAAGGGCATCGAGCACGGTTCGGTGCACAAGCCGATGCACAGCTCGGTCACCTTCGGCTACCGGGACGCGCGCGAGCTGGCGGCAGTGTTCCAGGGACGGCAGCCCGGCTACCGCTACGGCCGCCAGGGCAATCCGACGGTGTCGGCGCTGGAAGACAAGATCACCAAGATGGAGGGCGGGCTAGCCACCATCTGCTTTGCCACCGGCATGGCGGCGATCGGCGCGGTGGCGCAGGCGCTGTTGCGTGCCGGCGACCACGTGGTGTCGTCGGCCTTCCTGTTCGGGAATACCAACAGCCTGTGGCAGACCGTCGCCAGCCACGGCGCCCAGGTGACGATGGTGGACGCCACCGACGCCGTCAACGTGGAAGCCGCCATTACGCCGGCCACGCGGCTGGTGTTCGTCGAGACCATTGCCAACCCGCGCACCCAGGTGGCCGACCTGGCGCGCATCGGCGCGCTGTGCCGCGCGCGCGGTATCCTGTTCGTGGTCGACAACACGATGACTTCGCCTTACCTATTCCAGCCGAAGACGGTCGGTGCCGGGCTGGTGATCAACGCGCTCACCAAGTCGATCGGCGGGCACGGCATCGCGCTCGGCGGTGCCGTCACCGACACCGGCTTGTACGACTGGAGCGGGTACCCGAACATCTACGACAACTACAAGCGCTTCCCGTCGCAGCAGTGGGGTATCGCGCAGATCCGCGCCAAGGCGCTGCGCGACTTCGGCGCCGCGCTCGGGCCGGAGGCGGCGCACCACCTGGCGGTCGGCTCCGAGACGCTGGCGCTGCGCATGGAGCGCGAATGCGCGAACGCGCTGGCGCTGGCGAGCATGCTGGAAGCCGATCCGCGCGTGGCGGCCGTGTATTACCCGGGCCTAGCCTCGCACCCGCAGCATGCGTTGACGCGCGAACTGTTCCGCGCCGCCGGCAGCCTGTTCAGCTTCGAGCTGGCCGACGGTATCGACTGCTTCGACTACCTGAACCGGCTGCGGCTGGCGATCCCGGCCAGCAACCTCGGCGACACGCGCACGCTGGTGATCCCGGTCGCGCACACGATCTTCCACGAAATGGGTCCCGAGCGGCGCGCCGGCATGGGCATCGCCGAATCGTTGATCCGGGTTTCGGTCGGCATCGAGGACGAGGCCGACCTGCTGGACGACTTCCGCCAGGCGCTGGACTGACAGCCTTCCAGAATAGGCGAGGATTGTGCGGCCGCTGCGAATCTTGAGCGCCCGGCCGCGGTCTATCCCGGGTCGCGGCCGCCGCCGCTTGCTGGAGAAACACATGCGTATTGCCCATGCCGCCGGACTGGCCGGTCTGTTCCTGCTATCGGCCCAGGCTGCGGCGCAGGGGCTGGCCGATTGCGCCGGCATCAGCGCCGATAGCGAACGGCTGGCCTGCTACGATCGGCTGGCGGCGCGCCACGCGGCGGCGCCGATGACGATCCCGACGCCGGCGCCAGCCACCGGCCTGACGCCGGACAGCACGGCCGCGC
>JBAUJK010000215.1:0-13992 GCA_049683695.1 Burkholderiaceae bacterium | reverse complement strand
GCTGATCCTCGCCGCCGGCTGTGGCGTCGGCGCCTCGACCCTGCAGCTGGCGGCGCGCCACCCGGACCACTTCGTGATCGGCGTCGACCAGTCAGCCGACCGCCTGGCGCGCCGCACGCGCTGGGACGGCGCGCCGCCGCCGAACTGCCTGACGGTGCGCGCCGACCTGGTCGATTACTGGCGCTTGCTGCTTGCGGCCGGCATCCGGCCGGCGCGCCACTATCTGCTGTATCCGAATCCGTGGCCGAAGATCGGCCACCTGGCGCGGCGCTGGCACGGCCACCCGGTGTTCCCGGCGCTGGTGGCGCTCGGCGGCGCCTTCGAATGCCGCAGCAACTGGCGCATCTACATCGACGAATGCGCGGCCGCGCTCACGCAGCTGACCGGCCTCGCGGTCGCCGTCGAAGCCTGGCAGCCGGACGAGCCGATCACGCCGTTCGAAGCCAAGTACCTGGCGTCCGGACATGCGCTGTGGCGCTGCCGTGCGCAACTGCCCGGCATGCAGCAGCAAATGCCGTCCATTTCGGCCTGACCGCCCGCCGGCCAACCGGATGCGCGCTAATGCGGCTTGGCGCGCCGCTCCGGCCCCTGGTAGTCGCCAGCCGGCGCTTCCAGCGCCAGCTTGTACACGATGTCGATCCAGGAGCGTTTCATGTTCAGCGCTTCCTGCGGCGGCAACTCGAAATTCAGCCAGCCGAAGCCGCCGTGCCGCACGCGCAGCAGCGCCGCCTTGGTCATGTGGTCGATGCGGATTGCATAGGCCGGGTTGAAGACCACGGTCTGCACCAGCGGCGGCTGCTCGGGCACCTGTTCGGCCATCTGCGCGCGCACGCGCGCCAGCCGCTCGATCAGCTCATCCATGGCGGCCGCGTCCAGCGCCACCGATTCGGCGCCGATCGCCAGTTCGACCGTGCCGTCCGCGTTCAGGCTCGACGTCGGCATCCGGCTTCGATTTTTATTTTCCATCTGTCGCTGTCCCGGACAAGGCGGCGCGCGCAGCCCGGCCGCCCTGCACACCATGGTATCGATCGGCAGGCGCGCCGCATCGGCGCCCGCGTGGTGCGGGCGCCGATGCCGTTCGCAGTGCTAGCGGGTCATCTTTTCCCAGCCGGTGCGCACCGCATCCTTGGTTTTTTCCCACGCGCTGCCGGCATGCGTCGATTCCCAGTCGGCGCGCACGCGCGGCTCGATCGCTTCCCAGCTCTGGCCGCGGTAGCGCTCGTCGCTGCCGAGCGTGCTGCCGTACTGATAGGCCGGCGCATAGTCCTCGTAGCGGCCGCCCTGCTGCGCATAGGAACTCTGCCAATGGCTACGGAAATCGGTGTCGTCGGTCACGCTGCCGGTTCCGGCCGTTCCCGCCGTTCCCGCCGCCTGCGCGCCCAGCTGCTCGACATCGACATCGGTGCGGCGCACGGTATCCTGCACCGTCTCGGTGCGGTCGCGCTGTTCCTTGCCGATTACCACTTCTTCCACCACGCGCGCGGTCTTGGCGATCACCGGCTCCTCCACCGTTTCGCGCACTTCCACGGTGCGCTCCTGCAAGCCCTCGCCGGTCGCGCTGCCGGCAGCCTGATCGACCGGCCGCCGTTCGATGGTCACGCGCTCGTCATGCAGCTGCACCGACTCCTGCGCCGGCTTTTCGGTGACCCGCTGCACCACCCGCACGCCGCCGCGCTGCACCGTGCGCTTGCCGACCTGCAATTGCTCCTCGACCACCGGGATCACCTGTTCGGTGTCGGACGCGGCGCGCGTGCCGGCCTGTTCCGTGCCCATCTGCGGCGCGGCGCCGGTTTGCGTCGCCGGCTGCGTGCCGGCGGCCGGCGTGGTGTCCAGCATGCTGTCCGACAGGCCGGCTGCGCTGGCGGCGGTGCCGGCAGCCGTGGCGGTGCTCTCGGGCGCCCAGCCGCTACTGCGCCACTCCGCTTCCCGCTCCTCGATGTTGATCGGACCAAGGCGGTCCAGGATTTCGGTGGCGCGATCGATCTGCTCATCGTCGGCCGCAGTCAGCGTCAGCACATGGCCGCCGCGCCGCGCCGCTTCCGAATAGACCGCGGCGCGCTCGCTGTCCTCGCCGGTAAACAGGTCGTGGAAGAAATCCTTGATCCTGCTGCCGATCGATTCGTGCTCCAGCGCCGCCGTGTCGACTCCGGCCTCGGAAGTGCCGGTCAGGTCGCCCGGCTGCGCGGCGTTGATGCGCATGTCACTGCGGGAAAAGCCCGCCGCCGCCAGGTCGTCGCACGCTTGCCGCGCCAGGCTTTCATTCTCGAATACCGCTACCAGCGTATGTTCCATGACCAGCCTCCAGACAAAGATGAAGAAACGACAGGCACCCAGAAAACGAGGTTCGAACGCGGTCCACGAGCGGGTGCGAAGGGGATTGCCGCGAGCCATCGGCGAGAGTTCGCGCGGCTGCGGGCGTTCAATTTAGGTAGGTCGTTGCGGTCGGAGTTCCTGCCGGCGCGAGATTCCCGGGCGCGGCAGGTGGGCTGGAAGATGTGCCGGCCAGGACGCCGGCGACTTGGCCGGGGTGCGGCCAGCAGATCGGCGACGGCGGACAGCGGCGCCGACGGCGGGAAGCTATCCCGCCGGCAAGTCCGGTGCGCCGCCGGTTACGCCGTGACGACGGCCGGATCGCCGATCGCCACGCTCAGCATGCTCAAGGTGCCGGCCTCGATGCCGTCGATCAGGATCGTCACCGCGTCGCCGGGCTGGTGGCTGCCTGCCGCGTACAGCAGCGGCAGATAGTGTTCGACGGTCGGCACCGCCAGTTGTGCCTCCGGCCCCCAGCCGGCGTAGTCGGCCAGCGCGCGCAGGTCGCCGTCGGCCAGTACCGCGCGCACGCGGTCGTTGAATGCGGTCGCCCAGTCGGGTGTCGCCGCCGGCCCGCCGCGCGTCATCAGGCGCAGGTTGTGCACCACGTTGCCGGTGCCGACCAGCAACACGCCCTGGTCGCGCAGCGGCGCCAGCCGGGCACCGAGTTCGAAGTGCCAG
The DNA here is from genome assembly GCA_049683695.1 of Burkholderiaceae bacterium. Classification (GTDB taxonomy): domain Bacteria; phylum Pseudomonadota; class Gammaproteobacteria; order Burkholderiales; family Burkholderiaceae_D; genus DATJCV01. The sequence continues at coordinate 11,001 of JBAUJK010000215.1, read as the reverse complement.
GCGGCCGGCTGCGTCAGGTCCAGGCTCAGCTGCAGCACCGGGATATCGGCCTCCGGATAGACCTTGCACAGCACCGACCAGGTGCCATGGTCCAGACCCCAGTCGTGGTCCGGATGGACCGGCAGCGGCGCCAGCAATTCCTGTATGCGCGCGGCCAGCGCCGGATCGCCGGGCGCCGGGTAACGCATATCGAACAGCGCCTGCGGAAAGCCGCCGAAATCGTGGATCGTGCGCGGCGCCGCCATCGCGGTGACGCCGATGCCGCGCGTGCACCAGTGGGCGGACACGACCAGGATCGCGCGCGGTCGCGGCAAGGTGTCGCCGAGCCGGCGCCACAGCGCGGTATAGGCGTTTTCCTGCAGTGCGTTCATCGGGCTGCCGTGGCCGAGGAACAGCGCCGGCAGCCGGCGCCCGGAAGAAGAGGAAGTGGGCATGGTGGACGGACGCCGTGCCAGCGGCGCCCCGGTTCGGTCGAGGAACCCATGCTAGCGCAAAGCGCGCCGCCGCACCGGGCGCCGCTGTCGCCGCCGGCGGCGATGGCGTAGACTTGACGTCCCGCGCCAACCCGACCGTGCCGCCGCCATGTGCCAGCTCCTCGGAATGAACTGCAACGTTCCCACCGACATCGTGTTCAGCTTCACCGGCTTCGCCACCAGAAGCGGCGTCGGCCACCATGCGGACGGCTGGGGCATCGCCTTCTTCGAGGGCGCCGGCGTGCGCCATTTCGTCGACTACCAGGCGGCGCTGGCATCGCCGGTGGCGGACCTGATCAAGCGCTTCCCGATCAAGTCGGAGAACGTGATCGCGCACATCCGCAAGGCGACCCAGGGCCGGGTGGCGCTGGAAAACTGCCATCCGTTCGTGCGCGAGCTGTGGGGCCGCTACTGGGTGTTCGCGCACAACGGCGACCTGAAGCAGTTCGCGCCGCAGTTGACCGGCCCGCACCGGCCGGTCGGCAACACCGACAGCGAGCTGGCGTTCTGCTACCTGCTGCAGGAATTGCGGCGCCGCTTCGGCGACCGGCCGCCGCCGCGCGCGGAGCTGGCGGCAGCGCTGCGCGAATTGTGCGCCGCGATCGCCGCGCACGGCACCTTCAACATGATGCTGTCGGACGGTTCGGCGCTGTTCGCGCATTGCTCGACCGACCTGCACTACATCGTGCGCCAGCATCCGTTCGCCAAGGCGCAGCTGGCGGACGAAGACATGACCGTCGATTTTTCGCAGCTGACCACGCCGTCCGACCGCGTCGCGGTGATCGTCACCGAGCCGCTGACCGCCAACGAAAGCTGGCAGCGCTTCGGCGCCGGCGAGCTGAAGGTGTTCGTCGACGGCGCGCCGGTCGGAGCCGATTCGTAACGACTGTAACAAAACGCATCTTTTGCGGCGCGCGGCGGCGCACCTGGCTATATTGGAGGCGTGGCGCGAGTCGGCGCCTTCCACGCATCGGAGCCCATCATGACAATGAAGAAAACCCTGATTTCCCTGCTGGCGGCCGGCGTACTGGCCACCGCGGTTTCGAGCCCGGCACTGGCCGGCGGGCGCGGTCATGGCAACGGCGCGGCGATCGCCGCCGGCATCCTGGGCGCGGTGGTAGTCGGCTCGCTGATCGCCAATTCCGCCAACGCCCAGCCGGTCTACGTCGCGCCGCAGCCGGTCTACGTGCCGCCGCCGCAGCCGGTCTACCAGCCGGCACCGCAGGTCTATTATCCGGCGCCGGTGCGGCAAACCTATTACGTGGCGCCGCAGCCCTACTACGCGCCGCCGCCGGCGGTGGTGATCCGCGGCCGCTATCACTATTGAGCCAAAGGCGCCGCTTGCGGGCGGCACAAAAGCAAAAAGCCGGAAATTTTCCGGCTTTTTTATTTTTCTGGGAGTATGAGCAGAATCCGGCCGCAAGACGCCCGGCTCAGGGCGGCATGCCTGGGAGTATATGCTTCGGAATCAGCGGCTACAGGTTCGGCGCCAGCCAGCGCTGCACTTCGTCTTGCGCCACGCCGCGCCGTGCCGCCATGTCGGCCACTTGATCGGCGCCGATCTTGCCGACGCTGAAGTACTTCGACTGCCGGTGGCTGAAGTAGAAGCCGGACACCGAGGCGCCGGGGTACATCGCCAGTGATTCGGTCACCTGCATGCCGATCTCGTCGCAGCGCATCACGCGGAACATGTCGGCCTTGACCGTGTGTTCCGGGCAGGCCGGGTAGCCGGGCGCCGGCCGGATGCCGCGGTATTCCTCGCGGATCATCGCGTCGTTGTCCAGCGTTTCCGTGGACGCGTAGCCCCACAGGTCGGTGCGCACCCGGTGGTGCAGGTATTCGGCGAAGGCTTCGGCCAGCCGGTCGGCCAAGGATTCCAGCAGCAGCGCCGAATAGTCGTCCAGCGCATCGCGGAAACGCTGCGCATGCTGTTCGACGCCAAGGCCGGCGGTCACCGCAAACATGCCGATGTAGTCCTTGATGCCGGATTCCTTCGGCGCGATGAAGTCGGCCAGGCACTGGTTCGGGCGCTGGATCTTTTCGCCGTTGGGGCCGTCGACCACCGGCTTGACGCCCTGCTGGCGCAGGCCGTAGTAGGTGAACAGCGTTTCGCTGCGCGTGTCGTCGGCATAGATCTCGATGTCGTCGTCGCGCACGCTGTTGGCCGGCAGCAGCATGATGACCCCGTTGGCGGTCAGCCAGCGGCCTTCGATGATCCGTTTCAGCAGCGCCTGGCCTTCCTCGAATACCTTGGAGGCGGCGGCGCCGACCACCGGGTCGGTCAGGATCGCCGGGTACGGCCCGGCCAGGTCCCAGGTCTGGAAGAACGGGCCCCAGTCGATGTAGGCGGCGATGTCGGCCAGGTCGACGTTCCGGAACTCGCGGCGGCCGATGAACTTCGGCTTGACCGGCGCGTCGGCGCCGTCGAACGGCACCCGCATCTTGTTGGCGCGCGCTTCGGCCAGCGTGATGATCGGCAGCGCTTTCTTGTTCGCGTGCTGGCGCCGCACGCGCTCGTAGTCGGCGGCCACCTCGGCGACGTATTTGTCGGCGTCGTCCGACACCAGCGACTGCGCCACCGACACCGAGCGCGACGCGTCCGGCACGTACACCACCGGGCCGCTGTAGTTCGGCGCGATCTTGACCGCGGTATGCGCGCGGCTGGTGGTGGCGCCGCCGATCAACAGCGGAATCTTCTTCTCGCGGAAATACGGGTCGCGCTCCATCTCGCGCGCGACGTGCGCCATTTCTTCCAGCGACGGCGTGATCAGGCCGGACAGGCCGACCATGTCGGCGTTTTCTTCCTTGGCCTTGGCCAGGATTTCGGCGCACGGCACCATCACGCCCATGTTGACGACGTCGAAGTTGTTGCATTGCAGGACCACGGCGACGATGTTCTTGCCGATGTCGTGCACGTCGCCCTTGACGGTGGCGACCACCAGCTTGCCCTTGGCTTGCGCGGCGATGCCGGTGGCCTGTTCGTTCAGCGCCTTTTCCTGCTCGATGAACGGGATCAGGTGCGCCACCGCCTGCTTCATCACGCGCGCCGACTTCACCACCTGCGGCAGGAACATCTTGCCCTGCCCGAACAGGTCGCCGACGATGTTCATGCCATCCATCAGCGGCCCTTCGATCACCTCGATGGTGCGACCGCCGGCGGCGGCGATCTGCTGCCGCGCTTCCTCGGTATCCTCGACCACCCATTGCGTGATGCCGTGCACCAGCGCGTGCGCCAGCCGCTTTTGCACGCTGTCGGCACGCCATTCCAGCGTTTCCTCTTCCTTCTTGCCGCCGGCCTTCAAGGTGGCGGCGAATTCGATCATCCGCTCGGTGGCGTCGGCGCGGCGGTTCAGCACCACGTCCTCGACGCGCTCGCGCAATTCCGGCGCCAACTCGCTGTAGACGCCCATCATGCCGGCGTTGACGATGCCCATCGTCATGCCGGCCTGGATCGCGTGGTACAGGAACACGGTCTGGATCGCCTCGCGCGCCGGGTCGTTGCCGCGGAAGCTGAACGACACGTTGGAGACGCCGCCCGAGACCTTGGCGTGCGGCAGGTTCGCGCGGATCCAGCGCGTGGCGTTGATGAAGTCGACCGCGTAATTGCTGTGCTCCTCGATGCCGGTGGCGATCGCGAAGATGTTGGGGTCGAAGATGATGTCTTCCGGCGGGAAATCGGCTTCGTTCACCAGCAGCTCGTAGGCACGGCGGCAGATCTCGGTCTTGCGTTCGAAGGTGTCGGCCTGGCCCTTCTCGTCGAAGGCCATCACGATCACCGCGGCGCCGTAGCGCCGGCACAATTTTGCCTGGCGCAGGAATTCTTCCTCGCCTTCCTTCATCGAGATCGAGTTGACGATCGCCTTGCCCTGGATGCAGCGCAGGCCGGCTTCCAGCACCGCGAACTTGCTGGAGTCGATCATGATCGGCACGCGCGCGATGTCCGGCTCGGAGGCGATCAGGTTCAGGAAGCGCGTCATCGCCGCCACCGCGTCGAGCATCGCCTCGTCCATGTTGATGTCGATCACCTGGGCGCCGTTCTCGACCTGCTGGCGCGCCACCGACAGCGCCTGGTCGTATTGCTCGCCCAGGATCATGCGCGCGAACGCCTTGGAGCCGGTGACGTTGGTGCGCTCGCCGACGTTGACGAACAGCGAAGATTCGTCGACGTTGAACGCTTCCAGCCCGGACAGCCGCAGCGCCGGCGCGATCTGCGGCACGCGGCGCGGCGTGATGCCGGCGACGGTGTCGGCGATTGCGCGGATATGCGCCGGCGTGGTGCCGCAGCAGCCGCCGGCGATGTTGACGAAGCCGCTGTCGGCGAAGTCGCGCAGCAGCGACGAAGTGACGTCCGGCGTTTCGTCGAAGCCGGTGTCGGACATCGGGTTCGGCAGGCCGGCGTTCGGGTAGATGCAGACGAAGGTGTCGGCGATCTTCGACAACTCTTCCGCGTACGGCCGCATCAGCGCCGCGCCGAGCGCGCAGTTCAGGCCGATGGTCAAGGGCCGCGCGTGGCGCACCGAATTCCAGAACGCTTCCACCGTCTGGCCGGACAGGATGCGCCCGGAGGCGTAGGTGACGGTGCCGGAAATCATGATCGGCAGCCGCTGGCCGGATTCCTCGAAGAAAGTGTCGATCGCGAACAGCGCCGCCTTGCAGTTCAGCGTATCGAACACGGTTTCGACCAGCAGCAGGTCGACGCCGCCCTCGACCAGCGCGCGGGTCTGCTCCAGGTAGGACTCGACCAGCTGCGCGAACGTGACGTTGCGCGCCGCCGGATCGTTGACGTCCGGCGAGATCGACGCCGTCTTCGGCGTCGGGCCGAGCGCGCCGGCGACGAAGCGCGGCTTGTCCGGCGTGCGGTACTTGTCGCAGGCGGCGCGCGCCAGCCGCGCCGATGCCAGGTTCATTTCGTACACCAGATGCGCCATCTGGTAGTCGTCCTGGGCGATCCCGGTGGCGCCGAAGGTGTTGGTTTCGATGATGTCGGCGCCGGCTTCCAGGTATTGCTCGTGGATTTCGGCGATCACCTGCGGCTGCGTCAGCGACAGCAGTTCGTTGTTGCCGCGCACGAACAATTCACGCCCGCCCTGCCGGTCGCCCTGAAAATCGGCGAAGCGGCCGTTCGGGCCGCCGCGATAATCCTGTTCGCTCAGCTTGTACTGCTGGATCATCGTGCCCATCGCACCGTCCAGCACCAGGATGCGTTGGGACAGCAGTTCGCGCAGCAGGGTTTCGGTGGCGGTGGCGGCGGTGCGGGTCATGGCGTTCTCTGGTGGCGTGGCGACTGCGGAAGCGGGCGAGCCCGCATATACTCCCTGCATGGACGACCTATCTCGGGCGTCTACCGGTGTTTTATACGGCATACTCCCCTGATGACGGGGCGGCGGCAGGATACGGGGCGGGCGTCGCGATGCGCGCCGGCCAGCCAATCGGCTGATGAAAATCCAGGCGGCGCGGCAAAATTATACGGGAAGCCGCTCGGCGCGGCGCCCGACTGCGTCAATGCGCCGGCCGCGGCAACAGCTTCTGGAAATCCGGCGCCGGCAGCGGCTGGCTGTACAGGAAACCCTGGTAGGCGTCGCAACCGTTGTCGCGCAGGAAACGCAGCTGCTCGCGGGTTTCCACCCCTTCGGCGATCACGTTCATCTTCAGGCTGCGCGCCAGCGCGATGACGGCGTCGGTGATGGCGGCATCGTTCGGATCCTCGGTGATGTCGCGCACGAACGACTGGTCGATCTTCAGCGTGTTGATCGGGAAGCGCTTCAGGTAGGCCAGCGACGAGTAGCCGGTGCCGAAATCGTCGATCGAGATCTGCACCCCCATCTGGCGCAGCGCCTGCAGCACGCGCGCGTTCTGTTCCGGCGACTGCATCACCGTGCTTTCGGTCAGCTCCAGCTCCAGCCACTGCGCCGCCAGCCCGGTCTGGTCGAGCGTGTCGCTGATCGCGCCGACCGTGTCCTCGCCCAATTGCGTGCTCGACAGGTTGACCGACACCACCAGCTGCGGATAGCCGGCGCGCTGCCATTCGGCGTTCTGGCGGCAAGCCTCCTGCAGCGCCCAGTCGCCGATGCGGCGGATCAGCCCCATTTCCTCGGCCAGCGGGATGAAGCGCGCCGGCCCGATCAGCCCCAGGTCCGGGTGCTGCCAGCGCAACAGCGCCTCCATGCCGAAGATGCGCGCGGTCGAGGCCTGCACCTTGGGCTGATAGTAGATGCGGAATTCGTTGCGTTGCAGCGCATGGCGCAGCGCGTTTTCCAGCATCATGTGCTCCAGCGACGCGGTGTTCATGCCGGCGGCGAAGAACTGGTAATTGTTCTTGCCGGAGCCCTTGGCGCGGTACATCGCGACGTCGGCGGCCTTGATCAGCGCCTCGGCGTTGGGCCCGTCTTCGGGGTAGACCGAAATGCCGATGCTGGCCGGCACGAACAGCTCCTGCCCTTCGATGTGGAACGGTTGCGCCAGCGCCGCCATCAGCTGCTCGGCCAGTTCGATCGCGCCGCCCATGTCGCGCACCGATTCGGCCAACACCGCGAATTCGTCGCCGCCCAGGCGCGCGATCAGGTCGGTCTTGCGCAGGCAGTCGTAGAGCCGGTCGGCCACCAACTGCAGCAGCATGTCGCCGGTCGGGTGGCCGAAGGTGTCGTTGATGTTCTTGAAACGGTCGAGGTCGATGAACAGCACCGCGAACATCCGCCCTTCGCGGCCGGCGCTGGCGATCGCGTGGTCGAGCCGCTTGTAGAACAGGAAGCGGTTCGGCAGCCGCGTCAGCACGTCGTGGTTCGACAGGAACAGCAGCCGGTTCTCGGTCTGCCGGTGCGCCGACAGATCCTTGTAGACCGCGATCACGGTCTGCGCCTCGCCCGCCTCGGGCCGGGCGAAATGCAGCGACAGCAGGCACGGGAACAGCGCTCCGCTCTTCTTGCGCAGCAGCACTTCGGCGTCGCCCGGCGTCTGGCTGGTCAGGCACTTGGAGGCGATCCGGTACCACAGCTTCTGGTCGGCGTAGAAGAAACCGCCGTCGTGTCCGACCAGCTCGTCGCGGTCGTAGCCGGTCATCGTGGCCAGCGCGCCGTTGACCGCCAGGATCGGCCCCGGCCAGGCGCTGATGACGACGCCCTCGGTCATGCTCTCGTAGACCTTGGCCGCCAGCGACAGCGCCTGTTCGGAGCGGTGCTGGGCGCTGACGTCGCGCGCGATGCCGCACACCAGCCGGCGCCCGCGCAGGTGCAGCACGGTGCCGGTGTATTCGGCCAGGAACACCGAGCCGTCCTTGCGCTTCAGGCGCCGGCGCACGATGCCGGGCGCTTCGGCCGCCGGCTGCAGTTCCCGCAGCAGCTGCGGCACGTCTTCCGGCTCCAGGCTTATCGCTTCCAGCTGCAGCCCGGCGGCTTCCTCGCGGCCGTAGCCGAACAGCCGTTCGAAGGCCGGATTGACGGTCAGGAAGCGGCGGCTGTCCGGGTCGATGATGGCCATCGCGTCCAGCTCGTTCTCGAAGATCGCGCGGAACATTTCCTCGCGCCCGGCCAGCGCCAGGTCCAGTCGCGTGCGCTCGATGGTGCGCGCCGCCGCATAGGCGACGTACTGCACCAGGTCCAGCTCCAGCCCCTGCGGTGCGCGCGGCCGGCGGAAATACAGCGCGAAGGTGCCGAGCACGCCGTTGGTCGGCGTCAGCATCGGCACCGACCAGGAGGCGCAATAGCCGGCTTCCAGCATCGGCTCGCGCAGGTCCTGCCAGCGCGGATCGCTGGCGATGTCGGCCGCGATCGCCGGCTGCCGGGTGTCGATCGCCGCGGTGCAGGAACCCGGCCCGCGCTTCAGGTCGGACTGTTCCAGCAGGCGCCGCAGCGGCGGCGGCGCGTTCGGCGCCGCCGCGACATGGAAGCCGGCAGCCGAATCGTCCAGCTGCAGGATGGTGCAGATGGCGCCGGCCACCAGCTGCTCGACCTCGGTCGCCAGCATGTCGAGGATGGCCGCCAGCTCGCGGCCGTCGGTCAGCATCGCCAGCAGCGATTTTTCCATGTCCAGCAGCGCCAGCAGCGATTGCTCGCTGCCGAACGCCGTGTTGTCGAAGTCTTCCGTTCCCATGCGTATATCCATGGCGGCCTAGCTCTGGAACAGCACCGCGCGGTCGCGCGTCTGCTTGGCCCGCAATAGCGCCATGTCGGCCGCGTGCAGCACGTCTTCCCAGCCGGCGCCGTGCTCAGGATAGGCGGCGACGCCGAGCGAGATCGTCACTTCGCCGACTTCGGCGCCGTTCAGCTGGACGTGCAGCCGCTTGGCCTTCTGGCGCAGCTTTTCGGCCACTTCGAACGCCTGCGGCAGGCCGGTGTCCGGCAGGATCACCGTGAATTCCTCGCCGCCGTAGCGGCAGGCGAGGTCGCCGCCGCGCATCTCGGTCTGCAGCATGGCGCCGATGCGGCGCAACAGCGCGTCGCCGGCGGCGTGGCCGAAGGTGTCGTTGAAGCGCTTGAAGTGGTCGATGTCCAGCATGATTATCGCGATCGGGGACTGGTTGCGCTGCGCGTTGCGGATTTCGCGCACCAGCGACTCCTCCATGTAGCGACGGTTGAACAGGCCGGTCAGGCCGTCGCGCATCGCCTGGTCGTGCAAACGGTTGGCGAGCCGGATATGCGCCAGCCGCAGGCCGGCGTGCTCGGCCGCCGCCTCCACCAGCGACTGCGAGCCGGGGTCGTTTGCCTCCACCGGAAAGTCGTCGTCGTTTTCCACGTGCAGCATGCCGGAGATTTCGCCCTGCACCATCAGCGGCACGCACAGGTAGGAAAACGGCGGCGGCGCCTGCACGTGGCGGCAGCGGATCGGCTCGCCGGAACCGACTTCGACCCGGTAGCTCTTGCCGCGCCGCACCGCCCAGCAGTCGTTGGGCAGGAATTCGCGCTCGGTGGACGGATCCTGCCACTGCGCCACCTGCGTGTAATGGTCGCCGCCGGTGCCCAGCACATACAGCGCGCCGGCGCGGCCGGGCAGCAGCAGCTGCATGTACTGCCGCACCACCGCGTACACCTCCTCGCTGGTCAGGCAGGACTGCAGCGCGTCGGTCATGTCGCGCAGCTGCCGCATCTCCTGGCCGCTCTGTTGCAGCGTCGTCATGCGGCGGTCGATTTCCTCCGCCATGCGGTCGATCGCGCTGGCCAGCTGGCCGGCCTCGTCCGCGCTCGGCTCCAGGCCGCTGCGTACCCGCAGGTCGCCGTGGCGGATGCGGTCGGCGGTCTCGGTCAGCCGCCGCAGCCGGTGGATCACCAGCGCGTCGCCGCCGGCCCAGACCAGCGCCAGCGCCAGCGCCAGCCCGAGACCCACGCCCAGCATGTCGTACAGGAAGGCGCGGTAGGCACCGGCGTACACTTCGTCGGCGGCCTGCCCCAGCGCCAGGAACACCGTCTGTTCGCTGGTCTTGTGGATCGCGGTGTAGGCGAACAGGCGCCGCACGCCATTGCCGCCGGCCACCTCGGTCACCCCTTCCTCGCCGTGGTCGCGCACGTAGCGCACCAGCGGCGCCTGCGGCTGGACGCGGCCGGTCCATTTGTCGATGTCCGGGTAGCGCGCCAGCACCAGGCCGCTCTGGTCGAACACCACCATCAGCGAATTGGGCGGCATCTGCAGCGTGCTCGACCAGCCGGTGAAGCCGGTCAGGTCGAAGGCGACGAACAGCACCGCCGTGATCTGCCGCGCCTCGTTGGTCAGCGGCACGCCGATGAAGACGATCGGCTTGCCCAAGAGCGGATCCATCTCGTACGGGCCGGGCGCCGGCAGGTGGGTGGTCATCGCATCGCGGAAGAAGCGCAGCTGCGAAATGTTCCCCTTCAGCCGCTGCGGTTCCGAACTGCAATAGACCTCGCCGTTCGGCGCCGCCAGGCCGAAGGTGCCATAGCGCGGGAAATTCTGTACCAGGCCGTTCAGGGTGGCGCGGCAGTTCGCCGGCGACAGCCGCTCCGGCGGCGTCACGCGGGTCACCGCCTGCAGGAAGGCGATCGCCTCTGCGACCAATGCATGGTGGCTGCGCTCCATCACGCGCGCCAGCCGCAGGGCACTGTCTTTCTGTTCCGCCTGCTGGGCGTGCAGGCGCTGCGTCGAACTGACCAGCGCGAGCCCGAGGGCGGGAAGGAAGGCAATCAGGATCAACAGCAATAACCGGGTCTTCAGAGTGGCGCGAAAGGAGGCATTCACATGACCCGCCGCAATTTTTCAAGAGGGTGGCGTGAATATTGACCCGTTTTCGCCATTGCCGTTCCGGTAAAACTGGCGTGCTTGATCTGACTCAGCGGCCCGCGCGCCGCCACGGCGGCTGCGCGCACCGCCAGCCCTCACGAAGAGCAAGAGAGTATGAGGAAATTTACAAGGGAACGCGCCCGGCTCAGGACTGCATACGGGAGAGTATGCGACGGCTATTCGAACCGCCCGCCGTCCAGTGCAAGGCCTTGCAGGAACGTCGCCGCCGGCAGCCGGCGCCCGCCCGGCTTCTGCAGTTCGGTCACCCGCAACACGCCGCTGCCGCAGGCGATGCGCACGCCGG
>JBAUJK010000214.1:0-1706 GCA_049683695.1 Burkholderiaceae bacterium | reverse complement strand
CGGCCTGCTCCTCTGCCGACGGTGGCCGCGCGCGGAAGCCGGCGGCGTGCGCCAGGCTCTGCCGCAGCCCGAATTCCGGGAACGAGCCGCCGCCGTCGCGCAGCGCCGCCAGCACCCGCGCCGACGGCGTCAGTTCCGGCTGCTGCAGCTTGGCAGCCTGCACCGCCAGCGCCTCGGCATGCGCGCGGTCGCCGCGCTGGGCGTCGAGCAGCTCGGCGGCGGCGCCGATCCGCTCCAGCAGTTCCAGCCCCCAGGCCCTCAGCTCGACCGGCTTGCCGCGCCGCTGCAGCGCCAGCCCCGGCTCGCGTCCGCGCTTGACGGTGGCGGCAAAATTGGCGGCGTTTTCGCGGCTTTCCGCCTCGCCGGTCGGCGCGCTGTAGTCGAGCGCGCAGAACAGCAGGAAGGCGTCGAGGAAGCGCGAGGTCTGCATGCCGATGCCGAGCGGCTCGAACGGATCGACGTCCAGGCAGCGCACCTCGATGTATTGGACGCCGCGCGCGCACAGCGCCTCCAGCGGCCGCTCGCCGCTCTCGATCACGCGCTTCGGGCGGATCGTCGCGTAGAACTCGTTCTCGATCTGCAGCACGTTGGTGTTCAGCTGTACCCACTGGCCGTCGCGCCGCATGCCGATGTCCTGGTACGGCGGATACGGCTGGCGCACCGCGCGCGCCAGCCCGGCCATGTAGCTCTGCAGCGTGTTATAGGGCGGCATCAGGCCGGCCTGGGCGGTGTTCTTGTAGCCGAGGTCGCTCATGCGCAGGCTGGTCGCGTGCGGCAGGTACAGCGTATCGGCCGCCAGCGCCTGCAGCTGGTGCGGCCGGCCGCGCAGAAAGCCGGCTTCCAGCGCCGGCGACGCGCCGAACAGATACATCAACAGCCAGCTGTAGCGCTGGAAGTTGCGGATCAGCGCGATATAGCCTTCCGACTGGTAGTCGAGCGCGCGGCCCGGCATGCGGTCGGCCGCCTGCAGCAGCGGCCACAGCGCTTCCGCCAGCGAATAGTTGTAGTGGATGCCGGCGATGCACTGCATGCTCTTACCGTAGCGCAGCGCCAGGCCGCGCCGGTAGACGTGCTTCAGCATGCCGATGTGCGAGTTGCCGTACCAGGCGATCGGAATCTGCTCCTCGGCCGGCAGCACGCCCGGCATCGACTGGCTCCACAGCAATTCGTCGCCGAGTCGCGAATAGACGTAGCGGTGGATCGCGTCCAGCCGCGCCAGCATGGCGCCGGTGTCGGTTTCGGCCGGCGTGATGAATTCGAGCAGCGATTCCGAATAGTCGGTGGTGATCTGCGGATGGGTCAGCGCGGCGCCGAGTGCCGGCGGGTGCGGCGTCAGCGCCAGGTGGCCGCGGCGGTCGACGCGCAGGGTCTCGCGCTCAATGCCGCGCAAGCCCTGCTGCAGCAGCGGGCGATGGGCGGCGGACGACAGCAGAGCGAGGCGGCGGGTGAGCAGGTCGCTCATGGAATTCCTTGTTCGAGGGAGGCGGCGCCGCGACGGGCGCCGTCAAATTTGTGAAAGCATAAACGAAAACGGCAAACCCAATCGGCCGCCGCGGCCGCGCGGACCGTGCCGCGCCATGCCGGCGGCAGGATCGCGCAGTGCGCGTTACCATCGCAATCCGACGCCGCCACCTCGAACGCATCGCCGCCACCGGCGCCGCCGCGGCGGCCAAAACGGAGCCATCTTGCCTGCCACCGCCCTGCCC
>JBAUJK010000213.1:0-1663 GCA_049683695.1 Burkholderiaceae bacterium | reverse complement strand
ATTGGGCAGATGGACGAGATGACGCAGCAGAATGCGGCGCTGGTGGAACAGGCGGCGGCGGCGGCGGAGAGCATGAAGGCGCAGGCGGTGCAGCTGGCGCAGGCAGTCAGCGTGTTCCGGCTGGAGGCGGAGGAACTATCCGGGCGGCCGGAAACCCACGACCTCGCCGAGGTCCGCGTTACCGGTGCCACGTCCAGCAAGCGTTTGAGCGTGGCAGAGACGTTGCCGCGCAAGAAAATAGCGGCAGCTGCAGGCGGTGGCGACGAGGACTGGGCCGAATTCTGAGTCCGATACAGGCATTCGCCGAGCCCTGCCGTATGGCGTGACATCGCAGCCTCCATTGCCGTGATCCCGCAGGAGAGGAATATGCTCAAAATCACCAACCTGAAAATTGGCCTGCGCCTTGCCATCGCTTTCGCCGCCGTTCTGTTTCTGACTGCGATCCTTGCGGCGGTCAGTGTCTGGCGCCTGCAGGAAGTCGGCCAGTCGACCGACTACATGGTCAAGCAAATGCTGGTCAAGGAGCGTCTGTCGATTGACTGGCTGCGTTCAGTCAGCCTGAACGAGGTGCGGACCGCCGCGGTGACAAAGAGCACGGGCTACGGGGCGCAGAAATTCTTCGAAGACCAGATCGAGGCGGAAAACAAAAGAGTCACCGAGCTGGAAGGCAAGCTGCAAACGCTGCTGAGCACGGAGGAAGAAAAGAAACTGTTCGCCGCCATCCGTGAGAAAAAGGCCGTCTATCTGGAAGCAAACGACGCGGTAATCAAGGCAAAGTCTTTCGACAGCGAAGATGAAATCAGGAAGATGATAGAAACCAGGATGACGCCGGCGATGGAAGCTTACGTCGCGAGCATCCAGAACCTATCCGATTATCAACGTCGCAACATCGATGGGGTGGCCGCAAACACCGACCAGATTTTCCGCTCCGGCCGCGTGGTATTGGGCAGCCTCGGCCTGATGGCGCTTTTGATCGGGGGGTTGCTGTCGTGGCGCTTGACGCGCAGCATCACGCGGCCGCTACGGCAGGCGGTCGGCTTCGCCGGCCGGATCGCCGGCGGCGATCTGGGCCAGCAGATCGCCGTGCACAGCACCGATGAAGTCGGCCAGCTATTGCACGCGCTGAAAGACATGAATGCCAGCTTGGCCCAGGTGGTCGGCCAGGTGCGCAGCGGCACCGATGCGATCGCCACCGCTTCCAGCCAGATCGCCGCCGGCAACCAAGACCTGTCGTCACGCACCGAACAACAGGCCAGTTCCCTTGAAGAAACCGCCTCGTCGATGGAAGAACTGACGTCCACCGTCAAGCAGAATGCCGACAATGCGCGGCAAGCCAATCAGCTGGCGGTATCGGCGTCGTCGGTCGCCGAAAAGGGCGGCGCTGTCGTCGCCCAGGTGGTCGACACGATGGGCTCGATCAATGCGTCGTCGAAAAAGATCGTCGACATCATCGGCGTCATCGACGGCATCGCGTTCCAGACCAATATCCTGGCGCTGAATGCGGCGGTCGAAGCAGCGCGCGCCGGCGAGCAGGGACGCGGCTTTGCGGTGGTGGCGTCCGAAGTGCGCAACCTGGCGCAGCGCTCGGCCGCCGCCGCCAAGGAAATCAAGACGCTGATCGACGATTCGGTCGACAAGGTCGAAACCGGCACCGAACTGGTCA
>JBAUJK010000212.1:0-1727 GCA_049683695.1 Burkholderiaceae bacterium | reverse complement strand
GGTGACCGATGGCGCCAGGCCGCCGGCGCCGGCCGCGCGCCGCTTCGCCGGCTACCTGCAGGGCGCGGCGGCGCTGCCGGTGTGGAAGAAATACGGCTTCGCCGTGCTCGATTGAGACGTACTGCCTTGCGGCCGCGCCGCCGCGTATCATGCCGACGAATGCGCAGCCGCCGGCACCGCGCCATCCACTTCCCGTCTCCAGCCGCCCGATGACCGCAATCACCGCCGCCGAAATCGGCATCATCCTGCTCAGCCTGCGCGTGGCCCTGGTCAGCGCCGCGGTCAGCCTGCCGTTCGCGTTCGGGGCCGCCTACCTGCTGGCGCGCGCCGACTTTCCCGGCAAGACGCTGTTCGACGTCGTCGTCCACCTGCCGCTGGTGCTGCCGCCGGTGGTGATCGGCTTCGGGCTGCTGCTGCTGTTCGGGCGCCAGGGCGTGCTCGGCGCCTGGCTGGCCGACTGGTTCGGCATCGTGTTCGCGTTCCGCTGGACCGGCGCCGCGCTGGCGTCGGCAATCATGGGTTTCCCGCTGATGGTGCGGGCGATCCGGCTGTCGCTGGCCAGTATCGACCGCCGGCTGGAAACCGCCGCGCGCACGCTCGGCGCCGGCCGCCTGCAGGTGCTGTGGACCGTCACGCTGCCGCTGGCGCTG
Organism: Burkholderiaceae bacterium; assembly: GCA_049683695.1. Taxonomy (GTDB): domain Bacteria; phylum Pseudomonadota; class Gammaproteobacteria; order Burkholderiales; family Burkholderiaceae_D; genus DATJCV01. The sequence continues at coordinate 1,077 of JBAUJK010000212.1, read as the reverse complement.
CCCGGCATCGTCACCGGCGTACTGCTGTCGTTCGCGCGCAGCCTCGGCGAATTCGGCGCCACCATCACCTTCGTCTCCAACATCCCGGGGCAGACCGAAACGCTGCCGCTGGCGATCTACACGCTGACCGAAATCCCCGGCGGCGAGGCGCAGGCATTGCGGCTGTCGCTGCTGGCGGTGCTGCTGTCGATGGCCGCGCTGGGCGGCTCCGAGTGGCTGGCGCGGCGCCACCGGCGCGCGTCCGGCGCAGCGGTGCTGTAGGAGGGCGCGATGCTGAAGGTCGACATCGACAAGCGGCTCGGCGGGTTCCGGCTGCAGGCGGCGTTCCAGACCGAGGCGCCGGTGGTGGCGCTGTTCGGCCGTTCCGGCTCCGGCAAGACCAGCCTGGTCAATTGCCTGGCCGGCATCGTGCGGCCGGACCGCGGCCGCATCGAGATCGACGGCCACGTGCTGTTCGACAGCCGGGCCGGCATCGACCTGCCGCCGGAGCGGCGCCGCATCGGCTACGTGTTCCAGGATGCGCTGCTGTTCCCGCACCTGTCAGTCGAGCGCAATTTGCTGTACGGCGCGCGCTTTGCGCGCGGCGGCGGCGCGGTCGACCGGGCGCGGGTGATCGATCTGCTCGGCCTCGGCCACCTGCTGCAGCGCAGCCCGGCGCTGTTGTCGGGCGGCGAAAAGCAGCGGGTAGCGATCGGCCGCGCGCTGCTGGCCGATCCGCGCATCCTGCTGATGGACGAGCCGCTGGCCTCGCTCGACATGGAGCGGCGCCACGAAATCCTGTCCTACATCGAATTGCTGCGCGACCGGCTGCGGATCCCGATCGTGTTCGTCAGCCATTCAGTGCCGGAAGTCACGCGGCTGGCCGACCTGCTGGTGCTGCTGTCGGACGGCCGGGTAGTGGCGGCCGGCGACGTGCACGACGTGATGAACCGGCTCGAACTGCGGCCGCACACCGGCCGCTTCGAGGCCGGCGCCGTGCTGGAAGCGCACGTGCTGACGCAGGATGAGGAATTCGGCCTGACCACGCTCGGCTTCGACGGCGGCAGCCTGCAGATGCCGGCGATCGATCTGCCGGCC